>NZ_JBHSMH010000061.1:0-890 GCF_042655365.1 Cohnella suwonensis
GTCGTGCCGTTCGTCAGTCCCGTGTCCGCGTAACTCGTCGCCGTCACTCCGGTCGCCACGTTCGCATACGGTCCGCCGCTCGTCGTGGCGCGTTTCACCGTGTAGCTAGTCGCGCCGCTCGATGCCGTCCAGCTCAGCGCGACCTGCGCGTTGCCCGCCGTCGCGGTCATGCCGGTCGGCGCTGCCGGCACAATCGTGCCGCCAGGCTCGGTGCCCCATACGAGCGTGCCGTTCTGGTACAAGGTTACGTTGCCCGACAAGGCGAACGACGTCTGCGTACCGTTGTAAGAATAATCGTCCGCTTCGCTGTAGTTGCTCCAGTTGGCCAGATTGACGCGGTTTTGAATTTCGCCGCTATTGCCGCCAGCCGCGACCGAACCCGCGCCTGACGTAAAACCGATCTCCATATACGTGTCTGCTCCGGTAGCCGCCGGCGACACCGTGCCGAACGTTCCGGTCACGTTGCTGCAGCCGACGATCGCGTAATCGCAGTTATACTGATCGGACTGCGTCGAACCTTTCGTGTAGTAATAGCGGATTTTCAGCTGGCTGAGCGGCACGGCGGAAGCGCCCGTGTTAACGATGCGCAGCAGCGGCCTCATCTGTTGGTCGGTCGCGCTCGAATCGCCGACGCGATACTCGATCTTAAGAGTGCTAGGCAATTGAGGCGTCGCGCTCGCTTGCGACGAATTCGCGCTCTCGCCCGCCGCATTCGTAGCGCTGACGACGTAATAGTACGTTGTGCCGTTCGTCAGCCCGGTGTCCGCGTAGGTCGTCGTGGCAATGCCGGTTGCCACGTTCGTATACGGTCCACCGCTCGTCGTTGCGCGCTTCACCGTATAGCTCGTCGCACCTGCGGAAGCCGTCCAGCTAAGCGCAACCTGCGCATT
>NZ_JBHSMH010000062.1:0-64733 GCF_042655365.1 Cohnella suwonensis
GGACCGATTCACGTAAAATGCGCCGAACAAACTGCACTTTAGCATTTTGTTTGCGCGAATCATCGGTAAGGGGACGAACAAGATGTATCTATGCATTTTGTTTGTGCTACGGGGAGGAAAGGTAGCAAAGTGGAAACGGCACGAACGCAAAAAAGGCACCACTGAGGGTGCCAGACGCTTGATCACGTATGATAATACGAGACTTCCCGGGGTTCGAGGCGAATAACGCCGTCGCCCTTTTCCTTGCGCAGCTTCTTCAGCAGTTGAATGCGGGGCGTCAGCAGCCACAAGTGCCAGTAAACGAGAGCGATGACGAGAGCGGAGTGCGCCCATGGATAGAACAGTCCGGCGACGCAGCATCCGACGAGCGCAAGGTGGAAGTGCAGGCGCCTGAACAAGCGGAGCTGCGTATCCAGTATAGGCAATGGGCCGATCCAAGGCCAATCGCGGCGGAACGCCCATCTTTTGTCCGAGAGCTTGTCTACGCGCCTGAGCGTGATCCGCAGGACGAGCGCGTGCACGAGAAGCATGATGACGGCGCCGGTCGCGGCATAGGTCAAACCGAACCAACCGTAGATCAGATAAAGAAAACCTCCCGCCAGAAGAGCGGTCAGCATATAACTATATTTGCTCTCCGGCCGGAGAGCGATTTTGCGGATTAACGTATAATGATAGAAAGTGGCGTCGCGGCTATCAGGCGTTCCTGTTCCAGTATCCGTCAAGACTGCATGTCCTCCTTGCAAAATACGCGTTCTGTTCCTTACTATCGGTTAAAAATCGGAATTTTGTTAGAATGAGATCGTTTTGTCGCTAGGAACGCGTATATTTTCATAGAATTCGGGCATAATAGAGGCATCAATAGGAAAAGGCAGGGATGTTCATGGGAGAAGATGAACGCCAAACCTGCATGGTTTGCGGCGAGCCCAAGGTCGAAGGCATGACGATCGTCACGCAATTCATATGTACTTCATGCGAGAACGAAATGGTACGCACCGAAGTTGAAGAAGAGAAGTATTCGTTTTTCGTACGCAGAATGAGACAGTTATGGGTGAAGTTTCACGCTTGATAGGAACAGGGAACGAAGCGAAGGAGCAACGGCATATCGTTGTTCCTTTTTTTGCTATAATGATATCGATTCGGAAGGAGGCTTGCGGTGTTGACGGACAGACAACAAGCGCCGTTATTCGAAGCTCTTGTCGCGCATGCGAAGAGCGGCAGTACGGCATTCCACGTTCCGGGGCATAAGCAACGGGCGGAACAGGATCATGCATACGGCAATCATTCGTTTACGACGCATCCAGCATTCTATTATCGTTCCTTATTGCCTCTCGACGTGACGGAGTTACCCGATACGGACGATTTGCACCATCCGGAGGGTGCGATCGCTGAATCCCATGCGCTGGCCGCGACATGCTTCGGCGCGGAGGAGACGCGTTTTCTCGTCGGGGGGAGCACGGCTGGTAACTTGGCGATGATCATCGGCGTCTGCCAGCCCGGGGATCTCGTGATTGTCCAACGAAACGTCCATAAATCGATTATTCACGGTTTGATGATGGCGGGAGCGAGAGCGGTTATGCTACAACCGGTCATTGATAGCCTATCAGGATTGGCGCTAATGCCGGACGAGCAACTTCTCGAAAAAGCGCTGGAGCGCTACGGTAACGAGGCGAAAGCCGTTATCCTTTCCACGCCTAACTATTATGGGATGGCTGCAAAATTAGACCCTCTAGTGAAGATTGCTCACTGTTATAACGTTCCGGTACTCGTGGACGAGGCGCATGGCGCCCACTTTGGCTTTCATCCCGATTTGCCGGAGGCGGCGCTTCGGTCGGGAGCGGATCTTGTCGTTCAATCGACGCATAAGATGCTCTCGGCCATGACGATGGGAGCGATGCTCCACATGCAAGGCGATCGCTTGCCTAGGCAGGCGGTCAGGCAGGCGCTCGCGATGGTCCAAAGTTCGAGCCCTTCATACCCGATAATGGCTTCTTTGGATTTGGCCCGAAGAGAAGTGCACGCGGGAGGACCGCAAATATTCGCAGAGCCCCTAGCCGCCGCGTCGCTTGTCGTCGAAGGGCTTGAACGAACGTCGTTCAGGGCGCTAGGTTACGGAGCATACAAGTCTGAAGGGATCGCATACGACCCGCTAAAACTCATCCTGTTCGACGTCACCGACCGGATG
This sequence comes from Cohnella suwonensis, assembly GCF_042655365.1. NCBI lineage: Bacteria > Bacillati > Bacillota > Bacilli > Caryophanales > Paenibacillaceae > Cohnella > Cohnella suwonensis. Next base: position 2,183 of record NZ_JBHSMH010000062.1, read on the forward strand.
AACGGGTTCCGACTGCGGGACGAGCTGGCCGAAAACGGGTGCGCGGCGGAGATGGCGGACGATCGATACGTCGTACTGGCATTCGGTACGGGATCGATACAAGCCGACGGAAGACGACTTCTAGATGCTTTGAAACGAATTTCCGAGGTTTTATTTTCGGAATCAGCCTCTTCCGGAGATATAACGTCACAGATTAAGGAAACCCTTGTATCAAAAGGACCACTTGTCTTGGACGTGTCGGATCCGATTCGATTCGGCAGGGAAACCTATCCGATCGAGTCGGTCGAGCTTGAGGAGTGCGAAGGACGCACGGCGGCGGAATGGGTCATTCCCTATCCGCCGGGCATTCCCGTTCTCTATCCGGGCGAACGGATTACGGCCGACGCCATGAAGGTCTTGCTCAAGTGGAGACAAGCAGGTTCGAGAATTCAAGGCGCAGCGGATACGAGATTGAGGACGATACAAGTCCGATTAGAGGCGCCGACGGAAATATAGAGGGACGGAACATGTTCAAGAGACGCATGAATGCGGATGTTAGGATATACGCGGCTTGGGGAGCCGGTGTCATCGCGATCGGGCTCATCATAAGCTTAATTATGATCCCGCCCATTATCGGCATGGCGGACAGCGGCGATTACGGGCGCGTCTTCGTCGGGACGGGTCTAGTTCCGCTGCATCCGAACGACTCCCGCGACGTGCTTTATTTTCAATATGCACACGAACGATTCGGTTATGGCCATTTCAACTTCGGGGGATACGTCTCGACGCATGTCCTCTTGGTCGCGATCGCTGGAGGCATCGGCCGGCTCTTCGACGCCGGTTCGTTCGACATCCGAATTCTCGGCGCCTGTTACGCGGCGTTATTCGCGTGGGCGACGGTCTTGTTCGTCAGGAACGCGCCTCGGACGGGCGGCCGCAAGGGCACGCTCTTCGTCGCGTTGACGCTGACGGCGGGCATCTTATTCGTATTCGGCGACATCGGGTACTTGGCTTATTTTCAATCGTTCTTCGGTGAGCCTTACGCGCTAACGGGCATGTTGCTCCTCTTCGCGTCGGCATTGGCCGTCGCGTCGGGCGAGCGCCCGTCCGGCAAGCTGATCTGGCTGTTCGTCGCGACGGCGCTCGCCGTAGCCACTTCGAAAATCCAGAACGCGCCGCTCGGCATCGCCTTCGCGCTTCTCGCCTGGAGAATGTCAGGGCTGCGTGCCGACAAAGAATGGAAGCGCCACACCCGAATCGGCGCGGCCCTGCTCGTCCTCGTCTCCGCGCTCATGGTCGTCGCGGCTCCGGACCGGCTTCGGAACACGAACCTGTACCAATCGATCTTCTACGGCGTGCTGAAGGATTCGCCGCATGTGTCGCAGGACATGAAGGAGCTTGGCATTCCGGAGCGTTATGCGGCGCTGGCGGGCACGAATTATTTTCAGGGCGATACGGCCATCCCGCAGAAGGACCCGGTCTTACGGGCGGAGGTGCTGGAGAAACGGAGTCATAAGGACATCGCTTTGTATTATTTGAGACATCCGTCTAGGTTCATGCAGAAGTTGGACCGCGCGGCGGAGAACGCGATGTTCATACGGCCGCATTATCTGGGCAACTACGATCCGTCCGCGGGCAAGCCGCCCGGTGCCCTCTCGTACGCCTACAGCGGGTGGAGCCGATGGAAGGAAACACATATGCCGACAAGCTCCGCTACATACTTTGCCTTGTTCGCGGCGTATTTCGCCGCGCTTGCCGTCGTATGGGGAACGACCGCTTCGCGAAGAATCCGCTTCGGCGCGGAGACGCTCGCGATCGTCGCCCTGGCGGGGATCTTCTCGTGCGTCATCCCGCTGATCGGGGACGGGGAAGCGGACTTGGGCAAGCATATGTTTATGTTTAATGTATGCTTTGATATGATGGTGGTAAGTATGGTGACGGCTGCGGCTTACGGGCTCGCAAGGCTTGTCGAAAGGGGAAGCGTTAGTGCGCGGCGGAATTTTCATAACGATTGAGGGCGGAGAGGGCGCGGGTAAGACGACGCTGATATCACGCCTGGATAAGAAGATTTATCATGAAACAGGTCGAAGAACACTTAGAACACGCGAACCGGGCGGAGTTCCAATTGCGGAGTCTATTCGCAAAATTATTCTCGATCGTAAAAACACCAAGATGGACGCTCGCACAGAAGCATTGTTATATGCGGCTGCACGAAGGCAACACTTAGTTGAGGTAGTACAACCTGCGATTGAACAAGGTAAAGTTGTCATTTGCGATAGGTTTGTGGATAGCAGCTTAGCGTATCAAGGATATGCGCGCGGGCTTGGCATTGAGAAAGTATGGGACATTAATCGATTTGCTACGGAAGATTGTATGCCTGATATTACACTTTATTTGGATATTGACCCTGAGGTGGGTTTAGCTAGAATAGAAGCAAACGAGCAACGAGAAGTAAACAGGCTTGATTTGGAAAGTATTAACTTTCACAAAATGGTTCGAGACGGATATCGAGAGGTCGCAAAAAGATTTCCAGAAAGAATAAAAGTGCTCGATGCTAATGTAGACCCAGATACACTGGAAGATGTAGCGTGGGCAATAATGAAGAAGAAATTGGTGAAATAAGAGCAGTAAAAAGGGTTTTGATGACCGAGTGTCCAATTTATATGAAGTAGACAGACCCCCCATTGCCCAAATAAGAGGAGGCCTGAACGATGAAACTTCTTATTGCCGTCATTCAAGATAAGGATAGCAATCGGCTGTCCAACGCGTTGATTAAAGAAGGATTTCGCGCGACGAAGCTGGCCAGCACCGGCGGATTCCTCCGCGCGGGCAACACGACGTTCCTGATCGGGATCGAGGACGATCGGATTCAGGGCGCGCTCGACGTCATTCGCGCCAATTGCAAAGTTCGCGACCAACTGGTGACGCCGGTATCGCCCGTCAGCGGCGCGGCGGACTCGTATATTCCGTTCCCGGTCGAAGTGCAGGTGGGCGGCGCGGCCGTATTCGTCCTTCCGGTCGAACGGTTCGAGCATTTCTAAAAAGTGCGAGTTCAAAAAGTTCGATGTTCAGCACCGAGAAGGTTGAAAGAAGCACGGGAATGAGGATCGGAGCGTAGGCAAACCTACGTGAGAACCGGAAGTCCCGTGCAGCATTCAAGATTCGACGTCGAATACACTTCCTGACTCACTTCGTGATCAACTTCGGACTTTTTGAACTACCTCTAAAGAAGGCGGGAGTTGAGCGGACTTGAAAATACAACCCGGATTCTATCCGATGAACAAAACGGTGCAGCGGGGAGAGACGCTTGCCCGCCCGACGCAGGCGCAAAATTTCGGCGATCTCATGCAACAACAGGAAGAGCAGCGGACGCACGAGGAACTTCAGCGCAAGCTGGAGGATATTCGGCTTCAGGGGGATCGTCTAACCCGTTCCATGACGGTAAGGGAGCTTGTGATCTATCGCCAGATGGTCAAGGGCTTCCTGGAGGATACGGTGAAGCGGGGCATCGCGCTTAAGGAAACGAGAGGCTGGGACCGGAGAGGTCGCGGCAAAAGATACAAGCTGCTCGAGGAAGTCGACGCCATGCTCGTCGGCATGGGCGAGGAGCTGCTTTCGAGCGAGGAAGGTCGTCTGGACTTGCTGCAGAAGGTCGGAGAAATTCGCGGCATGCTGATCAACTTGGTTTTCTAAGGAGTACGTTTCATGGGTTTTCAACGAATAATCGGGCAAGACCGGGCGAAGGCGCTGCTTCGGAACGCGCTGTCGTCCCGCCGGATCGCGCACGCGTACTTGTTCGCCGGGCCGGCGGGCTCGGGCCGCATGGAAATGGCGGGGGCGTTCGCGCAAGCGCTGTTCTGCGAGAAAGGCGGCAGCGACGCTTGCGGGGAATGCCTTGAATGCCGCAAAGTCGAACACGGCAACCACCCCGACCTTCACGTCGTCTCGCCGGACGGCGCGACCGTCAAGATCGAGCAAATACGCGCGCTGCAGAAGGAATTATCCTATCGCAGCGTCGGAGCGGGATATAAGGTATATATCATTGAAGGCGCGGAGACGATGACGGTTCAGGCGAGCAATAGCTTGTTGAAATTCCTCGAAGAGCCGCCGTCTCCCGTCGTCGCGATTCTGCTCGCGCCTAGCGCTCAAGCGGTTCTTCCGACGATATTGTCGAGAACGCAGCTCGTGGCGTTCGTGCCGGGCGACCGGGAAGCATTGGAAAAGGCGCTCGTGCAAGAGGGCAAATCTCCTCTTCTCGCACGCGCGGCGGTGAATCTGGCATCCGGTCTTAATTCCAGTCGAAAATTGGTAGAAGAGAATTGGTTTGCAGATATCCGAAACGTAGTGATACAATTAGGCAAGGAGAGTCCGGACCGGTTCGCCGCGGGTTTGATACAAGCCCAGCAGCAAGTATTCAAAACCGAACTCTCGGAACATGTCGAAATTTTGCTACAGCTGTTAGCTTTGTGGTATAGAGATATGATTTACGTCATGACCGGCCGTCAGAACCAGATGGTGTTCCCGGATCAAGCGGATTGGATCGCGAAGGCGGCCTGGGGCCGGCACATCCAATCTTGGGTCACGGTAATGGAATCGGCGCTTACGGCGGCAAGGCGCATCAAGGCTCATGTGGCGCCGCAGTTGGCGCTTGAGCAATTTCTGGTGAACGCGCGGGAGGGGTAGATTTGTACGATGTGGTGGGAGTCCGCTTCAAGAAGGCGGGCAAGATCTATTATTTCGATCCCGCCGAGCATCCGGTGTCCAAAGATCAGCATGTCATCGTGGAAACGGCGCGAGGCGTCGAATACGGCAAAGTCGTCGTAGGCCCGAAGACGGTAGGCGAGTCGGATGTCGTTCTTCCGCTTAAGAAAGTGATTCGCGTGGCGGGCGACCCCGACGCGAAGGCGGTCGAAGAGAACCGCAGCGCCGCGAAGAACGCTTTCGCCGTCGGACTGCAGAAAATCAAGGACCACGCGCTGAAGATGAAGCTCGTGGACGTGGAATACACGTTCGACCGGAACAAGATCATCTTTTATTTTACGGCAGAAGGCCGCGTCGATTTTCGGGAATTGGTCAAGGATTTGGCGGGCGTGTTCAGAACCCGCATCGAATTGCGGCAGATCGGCGTGAGGGATGAAGCGAAGATGCTTGGCGGCATCGGGCCGTGCGGCCGCGTGTTATGCTGCTCTTCGTGGCTCGGGGACTTCGAACCGGTGTCCATCAAGATGGCCAAGGACCAGAATCTGTCGCTGAACCCGACGAAGATCTCGGGCTTGTGCGGCCGGCTTATGTGTTGCTTGAAGTACGAGCACGACAATTACGAGAGCGCCAAGGAAGAACTGCCGGCCGTCGGCAAGACGGTCGTCACTTCGATGGGCGAAGGCAAAGTCGTCGGCGTCAATCCGGGAAGCCGAAGCGTGCACGTGCAGTTGTTCGACATGGGTAAGGTAAAAGAATTGCCGTTTGACGATGTCGTCCTGAAGTAGTCGGCATGCCGCGAACGGGCGATGAACGTCGTCGACGCAACCCGTCGCAGCGGTAATTCACGACATAATCGGATGCCTTGAGGTGGATAGTTGTTCATGAAAGATATTTTCCTTCGCATGGATGAGCTCGAATCGCATCTAGGGAACGTTCATTCCGACTTCGGGCATCTCAAGCTGAAGATCAAGGAGCTGCTGGAAGAGAACCAGCGGCTTCGCATCGAGAATCAACAGCTGCGCAAGGTGCTTAAGCGGGAATCGGAGCCCGCGGTCTCCCCGATCCAGGAAGCGGCGGAAGAACCGGCTGCCGTCAAGGGAGACCATTCGCTAGACAACGCCGCGGCGGCTTCGGCCGTCGGCGAGGGCTACGATAATCTGGCCCGGCTGTATCACGAAGGCTTTCACATTTGTAATGTGTACTACGGTCACTTGCGAATGGAAGGGGATTGCTTGTTCTGCTTATCGTTCTTAAGCAAATAGTATTCTTGTTTATTCATGGAGAGGGATGCCGCGACCGCGGCGTCCCTCTTTTGCTACGATTCCGCGAACACTGGCACTTAGGGGCAAAATCGAGTAAGCTAGTTGGCGTAGAGCGAAGGCCGGGCAATCGCCGGGCTTCGAAGAAATCGGAGGACCGCACCATGAGCGAATTCGGAAGTCCGTCGGAAGAAGGCGCTTTGCTGGCCGGAGAACGATTGGACGATCTGCTGACCCACGACTTGAAAATCATCCAAAGCGCCGAAGTGTTCAGCTTCTCGCTGGACGCGGTATTGCTCGCAAGGTTCGCCGGCGTTCCCCCCAGAGGTCGCGTGCTCGATTTGTGCACGGGCAACGGCGTCATCCCGATGCTGCTGACGACGCGCACCGAAGCGGCGATCGATGCGGTGGAAATCCAGCCGAGGCTGGCGGACATGGCGACGAGAAGCGTTAGGCTTAATCGCCTGTCGGAGCGAATCCGTATCGTAGAGGACGATTTGCGCTCGTGGAAGCCGGACGGCGATATTCGATACGACGCGGTAACCGTGAATCCGCCTTATATGCCGGTACGAAGCGGCGAGCATAAGGGAAACCTTCATCAAGCGATGGCCCGGCACGAAATCGGCTGCACGCTGGAAGAAGTCGTCGCGGCATGCGCGAGGCACGTCCGGGCCGGCGGCCGCGTGTCGATGGTTCATCGGCCGAGCCGCCTGGCGGATATTATCGACTTGATGCGCCGATACCGGCTGGAACCGAAGCGAATCCGGTTCGCCCATCCGCGAAGGGACGCGGAGGCGAACATGGTATTAATAGAAGCAACGCTGGGCGGCAAGCCCGAGATCCGTCTGCTTCCGCCGCTCATCGTCTACGAAGAAGACGGCGAATATACGCCGGAGCTGCTCGCGGTGTTCTACGGAAAAGCCGCGGAATTGCCGGGCTTCGTCCGGCCGAACGGCCGGACGGCGATCCCGAGGAAAGAGGACGACAAGGGAGGCGACGCGAAATGAAGACGCGGATAAGCGATAAGACCGAGGATGCGGCGCAAGGAGAGGCCGCGTCCGTGCAGAAGAGCTTCTCCGGCGTTCGGGAAGACGTCGGCACGTTGTATTTGGTGGCGACCCCGATCGGCAATCTCGAAGACATGACGTTCCGCGCGATCAGGATATTAAAGGAAGTCCAACTCATCGCGGCGGAGGATACCCGGCAGACGCGCAAGCTACTTACCCACTTCGAGGTTCAGAACAGGCTCGTCAGCTACCACGAGCACAATCGGGATGCGAGCGGACCGGAGCTGATCCGGCTGTTGCTAGAGGGACAGAATATCGCGCTGGTCAGCGACGCGGGAATGCCGGCGATCTCCGATCCCGGCACGGATCTCGTGCGGGACGCGGTCATCGAAGGCATTCCCGTCGTGCCGGTACCGGGAGCGAACGCGGCGCTGTCCGCGCTGATCATCTCCGGATTGCCGACGGAGCGGTTCCTGTTCCTCGGTTTCCCGCCGAGGGAGCGCAAAGGATTGAACAAGCTGCTCGACGGCGTGGAGCGGGAAAGCGGCACGCTTCTGTTCTACGAGTCTCCGCACCGGGTGAAGAAGACGCTCGCCGTCGTCGCCGAACGGTGGGGCGGGAGGAAGGTCGCGATCGTCAGGGAAATCACGAAACGGCACGAGGAAGCGATACGCGGGACGGCCCGGCAATGCTTGGCGCACGTCGAGACGACGCCGCCGATCGGGGAGTGCTGCATCGCGATCGAGGGGGCGCGGGAATCGGAGCCCGGAAGGTTGGCGGCGGACGGCGTTCCGGGAGCGGTCGGAGACGGGCAGTGGTGGGCCGAGCTGGAATTGGCGCGGCATGTCGCCCATTACGAGCAAGCCGGGCAAAGCCGCAAAGACGCGATGAAATCGGCGGCCGCGGATCGGGGCATCTCGAAGCGGGACGTCTATCAATCGCTCCTGTCGGTTGCGGAGGAAGCGGAAGAAGATTAAGCGGGTTATCCGGATGTGGATAACCCGATCTCGGGGAATGGACCGGCGCAACAACCCGTGAACAAAAAAAAGCCTCCCGGCATCAAGTCCGGGAGGGTGTGCAAGGAGTATAAAAAGGTTGGAATTAACAATTATTAGAATTACATATTTCATTATAAACTATTTTCTTTAATTTGTCACAGGTGAAGGTAAATCCTTCAAACATTCTCTGCAAACAATTTTTCCTTTGAAGTAAGTCACGTTCTCCGCGTTGCCGCAGAAGATGCATGCAGGCTCGTATTTCTTGAGCATGATGCGCTCTCCGTCCACGTAAATCTCAAGCGCGTCTTTCTCTCCGATACCGAGCGTGCGGCGGAGTTCGATCGGAATAACCACCCGGCCCAGTTCATCGACTTTCCGTACAATTCCTGTAGATTTCATCATTTTGGTAAATCTCCTCTCAAAAGGTTAAAATAATTACAAACGGACTTCAGTCGTGCGATAGCTTGTCCGCGTTCGTCAGCATTCGACAAAGTTCACTGTTTTCTGCCTACTATCGTACCAACGATTCCCAAAAAAGTCAACCTATCAAACTCAATTATAATCGACAAAAAAACCGATGAACCTTATAAATAAGGCAATTCGGAGAACTTCCCCGCTGAAATTCTGCTGAAAACGAATGAAAACAAAATTCGACATCAATCGACAAAGATCTACATTATCCGTCGACAATGTCGAAACATAAATATAGAGAGGTGATTGAGGATGCATGACGCGCTGCAAGAGGAGAAGGTATTCAAGGATCCGGTTCATCATTCCGTCTACGTTCAAGATCCGACAATCTGGAAACTCGTCAATACGCCGGAATTCCAGAGATTAAGAAGAATACGCCAGTTGGGCACGTCCTATCTCACTTTCCATGGGGCGGAGCACAGTCGGTTTTCCCATTCCTTGGGCGTATATGAAATTACAAGAAAAATCATTTCGCAATTTGAGCGTAATCGATATGCCGATTGGCCGCAAGAGGAAAAATTGCTGAGCCTATGCGCCTCCTTGCTTCACGATGTCGGGCACGGTCCCTTCTCCCACTCGCTGGAGCAGATTTTCGGAACCGACCATGAGCTATGGACGGCCGAGATCATTCTGGGCGACACGGAAGTCAATCGGGTGCTTCGGGAAGTCGAGCCCGGGTTTCCGGACAAGGTGGCAGCCGTCATTCGGAAGAAGTACGAGAAACCGATCGTCGTTAGCCTCGTCTCGAGCCAACTGGATGCCGACCGGATGGATTATTTGCTTCGGGACGCGTATTTCACGGGAGTGAACTACGGCACGTTCGATCTCGACCGCATTCTAAGGGTGCTTCGTCCGTACCAAGGCAACATCGTCGTCAAGGAAAGCGGCATGCACGCCGTCGAAGACTATCTGATGTCCCGTTACCAGATGTATTGGCAGATCTATTTCCACCCCGTGACACGCAGCTCGGAAATCGTGTTGAGGCAAATTTTCCGCAGGGCCGGCGAGCTGTTCCGTTCCGGATTCCGGTTCCGCTTCATGCTGCCTCCGATTCAAGCATTATTAGAAGGAAAGCTCACGCTCTCCCACTATTTGAAGCTAGACGAAGCGTTGGCGCAGACGGCTTTCGGCCAGTGGGCGGACGAGGACGACGAGCTGCTGTCGGATCTGTGCCGCAGATTCTTGAACAGGCAACTGTACAAATACGCGCCGCTCGGCCCGGAAGACGGCGATTGGCTAGAGGAAGTCGGCCGGGAATGGCTTCGGATCGGGCTTAATCCCGAATACCATATGGAGGTCGACACGCCGATGGATTCCCCATACGACATGTACAAGCCCGGCGCCTTGCCGAACGGCAAGGAGAAGCCTCCGATCCTGCTGCTCGGCGAGCAAGACCGGCTGACGGAGATTTCGATGAAATCCGACATCATTCAATCGATCGCGGGTCTTCACCGCGGCAAATACAACGTGTATTATCCGGAGGATTTGGTGCTTCCGCACGCCCATCGGCTCAGTTCCGAGACGCGCAACAAACTATCTATATAATAGAAGGGAGACAACTTCCGACAATGCTTATCGACACGCACGCGCACCTTGATTCTTCCAAGTTCGACAACGATCGCGAAGACGTCATTTCCCGCGCGCGGGAAGCCGGCGTGGATACGATCGTCAATATCGGCTTTAACCGGGAGACGATTCCGACGACGATGGCCCTCGCGGAAAAATACCCGTTCATCTACGCCGTCGTCGGCTGGCACCCGACCGATGCGATCGACATGAGGCTGGAAGAGGACCTGGCGTGGATCGAAAGGCTGTGCAGCCATCCGAAAGTCGTCGCCATCGGAGAGATCGGGCTCGACTATTATTGGGACACGTCCCCGAAGGATTTGCAGCAGGTCGTGTTCCGCGAACAGATCCGGCTCGCCCGCCGGCTCAAGAAGCCGATCGTCATCCATAACCGGGACGCTCACGAAGACGTCGTCAGATTGCTCAAGGAAGAGAAAGCGGAAGAAGTGGGCGGCATCATGCATTGCTTCTCCGGAAGCTGGGAGACGGCCAAGTCGTGCCTGGACATGAACTTCCATATTTCGTTCGGAGGACCCATAACTTACAAGAATGCCAGGGTGCCCAAAGAGGTGCTCGAAAGGGTTCCGATCGACCGATTGCTCATCGAAACGGACGCCCCGTATTTGACTCCTCACCCTCACCGGGGGAAGAGAAACGAGTCGGCTTACGTTCGTCTCGTCGCGGAGGCCGCGGCGGAAATCAAAGGAATTTCTTTGGAAGAATTAGGTAAAATAACGAGCGAAAACGCGAAGCGCCGATTCGGCCTCACGAGATAAACGGAATATTCGGGAGAAAAACGGAACGATTCTAAGAAAAAACTAGCTTTTTCCGCTCATTCCAACGGAGAACCGCCCGATTTTCCATGAAAATAGGGAAATTCGTCCGATGCACCTTCTTTACACCTATGTTCGATAGAGGTTATGATCGTAGGCAGAAGTTTGAATATGACATTCCTTTTCCAGTGCGCTTAATCTCCCGAAAGGGAGAACGGGGGACCCAACGCGGCGGCGAGCAAGCAATACGTCCAAGGCGGTCCGAGCAATCTTGGGGTGAATATCGCAAGCGGCATGAACGCGCCTCTATCCGAGCTACGCGTCTTGACCGGGAGCGATTAGGGCGACTCTCTTTGCCCGAATCCGACAGCTAACCCCGTAAGCGTTATAGAGAGAGGTCAACTCGTGCCGCGATAACATCCTATCATTCCAACTGCGGAAGCCACGAACAGATCCTCTGTCTCGATGGCTTTTTGTGTTGCGAGCATAACCTTTCCCATACGCCAACGGGTATGAGAGAGGTTATGCGGAGGCCTTTCGGAAGCAAGAGAGAGATGAAAACTCTCGCTTACGAATGGTTCCCCAAAAGGGGTATCCGGCTTGTACGAACGGTACAGGCATGCACGACTGGACAAGGCGGCGCGAATTTCGAGAGCCCATGAAACCGATCGAGGGCGAGCTTCGAAGCGTCGTTAACATTATGGATTAGTCGCGTCTGACAAGTATCATGCATCACAGTCGACGGCGGGGCTATGAGGAGGAACGAGAAAATGGGCAGTATTCCCGTAGCGGATACCCATGATCCACGACCGACCGGCAAGCTTATCGCACTGCGATGGAAGCATGAGCATTTGCGCGTAGCCATTTTGGGCGCAATTCTCGTTTTTGCCATCACGATGACGTTCATGTCGCTCTTGCAAAAGGCGGCCACGAAGAACGTCACGATTATCGATAACGGAGTCGCCTCCGTTATTGCCACCCAGACCAACAACGTCGAAGAGCTGTTCGCGGAACGTAACATCCGCGTCGGACCTTTCGACAGCATGTCGGGGCAACTGACCGACAAGTTGGACGAAGGAACCCGGATCGTCATCGATCGGGCGGTAAGCATAACGGTTAAGGCGGACGGCAAGGAGCAAGTGGCCCATACGACCGCCGACACGGTCGGCGCGGCCATCGGCTCGCTGAATCTCGGTCTCGCGGGGGACGATCGCGTCTCTCCGGCGGCCGGCACGGCGCTCGCCGACGGAATGACCGTATCGGTCGTTCGGGTACGCAAGGAAGTGACCGAAACGAAGCTTCCGATCGCGTTCAAAGTCGTGGAACAGAAGAACGCCGATCTGGAGACCGGCAAGACCAAGGTCATTACTCAAGGCAAAGCGGGCGTCGTCGTCTACAAGACGGAACGCGTCTACGAAGACGGCAAGCTCGTCAGCCAGGAAATGATCGAGAAAACCGTCGCGCAACCGGCCGTACAGAAAGTCGTCGCGGTCGGCACGAAGAAGAAAGCGGAAGTGGCAACGGCCTCTTATACGGGAACGCCGAGCGCCGCCGAAGCCCAATTCGTCAGCTTGAACGGCAAGAAAGTCAAAGTCCGCCGTCTGCTGACGAACGTGACGTTGACCGCGTACTCCGCCGGCTTCGCGTCGACGGGCAAGACGAAAGGCGACTCCGACTACGGCGTCACCTCGTCGGGAGCGATCGTCAAGGAAGGGCGCACGATCGCGGTCGACCCGCGCGTCATTCCGATCGGCTGGTGGGTGTACATCGAGGGCATCGGATTCCGAAGAGCCGAAGATACCGGCGGCGCGGTCAAGGGCAAGAAGATCGACGTCTACTACGACAGCGAATCCCATGCCAACAAGTTCGGCACGAAACGCGGATTCAAGGTGTACGTCATCGGCCCGGTCAAACCGTCCGCGGATTGATCGGCGCAATAATGCGAGTCCAAGAATCGGGGAGAAGCCCATGCGGCTTCTTCCCGATTCTTTTGCCGTAGGGTATAGACTTGATGTATCGGTCAAGTTCATATACGCTTGTAACCATAAAAGAAGCGGCAAAGGCGGTATCGGAAGTTGAATATCCAGGAAATCATCGTCGTCGAGGGCAAAGACGATACGACGGCGGTGCAACGGGCGGTCGGCGCGGACACGATCGAGACGGGCGGTTCCGCGGTCGGCGAGGACGTCCTTCGGCGAATCGAGTTGGCGCAAGCCCGCAGGGGAGTCATCGTGCTGACCGATCCCGATTCGCCGGGCGAGCGCATACGCAAGCTCGTGTCGGAGCGGGTGCCCGGCTGCAAGCACGCGTTCCTGACGAAGGACGAAGCGAGAGGCCGCCGGGGCATCGGCGTGGAGCACGCGACGGACGAAGCGATCCGCAGGGCGCTCGAGCGCGTCAGGAGCCCGGAAGAGCCTTCCGGCGGCGAACCCGCCGCGGAAGAAGGGCTGGAATGGAGCGATCTGCTCGATGCGGGGCTCATCGTTCACGCGTCGTCGGCCAGCCGCAGGGGGCGGATGGGCGAGCTGCTCGGCATCGGTTACGCGAACGGCAAACAATTCTATAAGAGATGCCGCATGTTCCGGATTACGCGGACGGAGTTTCTGGCCGCGCTCGAACAGGTAGAGCGGGAAGGGCGATAGAGGAGCATGAAGGAAACGAAAGAGAAAAGCGCGATGGACAAGGCCGCGATGGAGAAGGCGATCGCGACGTCGGGGCGCACGCGGGACATTATTCGCAAGCACGGCTTCACGTTCAAGAAGAGTCTCGGACAGAACTTCCTGATCAACGCTCGCGTGTTGGACCAAATCATCGAAGCGGCGGACCTGGACGAGACGAAGGGCGCGCTGGAAGTCGGTCCAGGTATCGGTTCGCTGACGGAGAGGCTTGCCAAGGCGGCGGGCAAAGTGACGGCCGTCGAGATCGACCGGCGACTTATTCCTATTCTGCAAGACGTCTTGGACCCTTATGACAACGTCAGCGTCGTTCACGGGGACGTGCTGAAGACGGATCTTCGGGCGCTGTGGGAAGAGCGGTTCGCGGGCTTGGCCGGCGTCAGCGTCGTCGCCAACTTGCCGTATTACGTCACGACCCCGATCATCATGAAGCTGCTGGAGGACCGTCTGCCCCTGGACAACATCGTCGTCATGGTGCAGAAGGAAGTGGCGGTCCGGATGGCGGCGAAGCCGGGGGGCAAAGACTACGGCAGCTTGACCGTCGCGGTCCAGTATTACTGCGAGCCGGAACTCGTCTGCATCGTGCCGGGCAGCTCCTTCATTCCGGCGCCGAACGTCGAATCCGCCGTCATCCGGCTGAAGAGGCGCCGGGCGCCCGCCGTCGACGTGCGGGATGAGGATCGGTTCTTCCGCGTCGTGCAGGCGTCGTTCGCGCAGCGCCGCAAGACGCTAGCGAACAACTTGACGGCGTTCTCCGGCAAGGAGCGCAAGGGAGAGCTAGCCGAGCTGCTTACGGCATGCGGCGTGCAGCCCGAGCGACGCGCCGAGACGCTGAGCCTGCAGGAATTCGCGGCCGTGTACGAGGCGTTGGAGAAAGCCGGTATGTCGGACTGAAAAATTGCGGTCGCAATCGCCCCGATTCGGATTGCGCCCGGACGCGCACAGGCGGGCGCCCGTTTCCATAGGATAGACGAAGAGGTGATTGCCCATGAAGCAGGGGGATCTAGTCGTTCGCAAATCCTATGGCGGGGACGTCTTGTTCCGGGTCGCGGCGTTCGCCGCCGAGCAGGCCGTCCTTAGAGGGATGGATTATCGCTTGCTAGCCGACGCTCCCGTGAATGATCTTCAAACGGTACGGAATCCGGACGAGCTCGGCGGGACGCGCCAGGCGCGCATCCAAGCGAACGAGTCCTTGCGTAGAATGAGCGAGGAGCGCAACCGGCAGACGGGCAGGGCGGGGTTCACGACGGCGCTGGACGACCGTCGGCAGCCGTTCTTCGAGTTACCGGGCAAGGTGCTCCACTTGGACGGGGACGCCAACTACTTGAAAAAGAGCATGCAGGTCTACGGCCAGCTTCGCGTTCCCGCGGAGGGCATGCATTGCCACGAGTCGCAAATGCCGCAGATGCTGCAGCGGATGCTGCATCAGTTCCACCCCGACATCGTCGTCATCACCGGCCACGACGGCGTGCTGAAGCAACGGGAGGATCTCCAGCAGCTCAGCAGCTATAAGAACTCCCTGAACTTCGTGCAGGCGGTTCAAGTGGCCAGGGATTACGAACGGAACCGGGATTCGCTCGTCGTCGTGGCAGGCGCCTGCCAATCCCACTTCGAGGCGCTGCTGCATGCCGGAGCGAACTTCGCTAGCTCGCCGGGCAGAATCATGATCCACGCGCTCGATCCGGTCTACGTGGCCGTCAGGGCGGCGTTCACGCCATTCCGGGACACGGTAAACATCGCCGACGTCATCGCCCATACGATCAGCGGTAGGCAAGGCATGGGCGGCATCGAAACGATGGGGCGTTACCGGATCGGAGTACCGAATTTGAAAACGCAAGCAAGCGAGCAAAATGTGAACATTGTGTGACGAAAATTAAGCTTGTTTCCGAAAAACCTTATATCTTCAAGGAAAATGACCGTTGACACGAAATCGGCATCGTTGATATAATATTCTCTTCATTTGACACCTCCCCTGTTTTTAGATATAATTTACAGGGAAAGAGGTGGTAGTGGATCATGGCTAAAAATGCGCTTCTAGAGATCAAGCGAAGCCTGGAGCCGCACGTCGGTTCCAAAATCATGCTCCGCGCCAACGGTGGCCGTCGCAAGACCATCGAACGCACGGGCGTGTTGGAAGAAATCTACCCATCGGTTTTCATCGTCAAGCTGGACGAGGAACAGCACGCTTTCAAGCGGGTATCCTACAGCTACGCCGATATTTTGACCGAATCCGTGGAAGTCATGCTTTGCAATGACGAGGGTCAGGTTCGAATCAATTATTTATCGCACTGACACGGTTTAATGTACGGGCAGCCGGCGCGCCAATCGGGCGCGGGGCTGCCCGTTTTGCATGCTCGGCGCTCGCCGGGGCATCCTATGCGGTAGGCGCCGCGCGTCGGCGCCAACTTGCGCGCCAGGAGGCGAACGGTCGATGAGCCGAAGAAGAAGCGTCATGTCCGAACAGCTGAAGACGGAGTTGGCCAAGGATCTGGGGTTCTACGGCAAAGTGCAGCAAGAGGGCTGGGGCGGCATTACGACGAAGGATGCGGGCAACATGGTGAAGCGGGCGATCCAGATGGCCGAGCAGGCGGCGGCTCGCTCGCAGCAACCGTAACGGTCGCGACCGGCTTAGCGCGAAGAGGGCGACATCCCGCGGGACGGGATTCGACCTCTTTTTTCGCATTTCGGACCTCTCTTTGTTATAATATGTAAAGGTTTTTTCAGCCTTGTAACGCGGCGTTATCGGACAAGACCGGCTCGGTCCCACATCAGCCCAATCGGTTTTTTTACATAGGAAGCGGTGACTGGAAATGACGAAGATCTACGAGAAAGCCCCGGCCAAGATCAACCTGCTGCTGGACGTGCTACGGAAGCGGGAGGACGGGTTCCACGAAGTCGAAATGATCATGACGATGGTCGACGTGGCCGACCGTCTGGAGATGGAGGAGCTTCCGCGCGACCAAATTCTGCTCACGAGCCAAGTCGGATTCATTCCGCTGGACGAGAAGAATCTGGCGTTCCAAGCGGCGAAGCTGCTCAAGGAACGTTACGGGGTTAAACGCGGCGTCTATATCCATCTCGATAAACAAATTCCGGTCGCGGCGGGTCTCGCCGGCGGCAGCAGCGACGCGGCGGCCGCGCTGCGCGGATTGAACCGGCTATGGGATCTGCAATTGTCGATATCCGAGCTGGAAGCGCTCGGAGCGGAGCTCGGCTCCGACGTGCCGTTCTGCATTCGCGGCGGCACGGCATTGGCGACCGGCCGGGGGGAGCGCCTCGAAAGCTTGCAACCGCCGCCGCAGTGCTGGGTCATCCTCGCGAAACCGCCGATCAACGTATCGACGGCCGACGTGTACGGCAAGTTCCGCGTCAACGATTTGAAATCCCATCCGTCGATCCCGGACATGCTGAGCGCGATCTCGCGCCAATCGTTCCCGGACATGTGCGCCGCTCTCGGCAACGTGCTGGAGTCGGTGACGCTTCACCGGTATCCGGAAGTGAGGCAGATCAAGGATTGCATGATGAAAGCGGGCGCGGACGGCGTGCTCATGTCGGGCAGCGGACCGACCGTATTCGGGCTCGTCTCCAAGGAAATCAAGGTCGCGCGCGTCTATAACGCCTTGAGAGGTTTCTGCAAAGAAGTATTCGTGGCAAGAATGCTAACGTAATGGCGGCATTTGTTTGGTTTTTGTTGAAGAAAACCGTATAAAAATGTTATGATGCTGTTACAATATTCGGATTTGGACGGGGGAGGAGCACGTGAAAAAATTGAAACGCAGCGCCAGGCTCGTTGAAATGACGCAATACCTGTTGGCCCGTCCTCATACGTTAATTTCCCTTACAGCATTCGCGGAGCGCTACCAGTCGGCGAAATCTTCGATCAGCGAGGATTTGGCGATCATCAAGGAAGTGTTCGAGGACGAAGGCATCGGCGAATTAAACACGCTTGCGGGCGCGGCCGGCGGCGTACGGTTCGTGCCGAAGTGCCGCAAGGATTTGGCGATGGAGAAAATGGTGACGATCTGCCGGGAGCTCGAACAGCCCGATCGGCTGCTGCCCGGCGGATATTTGTATATGACGGATTTGCTCGGCCAGCCCGCGCTCATGCAGGAGGTCGGCCGGATGTTCGCGTCCGCTTTCGCCGACCGGAACATCGACGTGATCATGACGGTGGAGACGAAGGGCATTCCCCTCGCGCACGCCACCGCCCAATACTTGAACTTGCCCGTCGTGATCGTCCGCCGGGACCACAAGGTGACGGAAGGCTCCGCGGTAAGCATTAATTACGTGTCCGGTTCGACGAAGCGCATTCAGACGATGTCGCTTGCCCGCCGCGCGCTCAAGGAAGAATCGCGCGTGCTCATCATCGACGACTTCATGAAAGCCGGCGGAACGATTCAAGGAATGGTCGATCTGCTTCACGAATTCCGCGCCGTCGTCGCCGGAGTCGGCGTCTTCGTCGAGTCGGGCGAAGTCGAGAACGAAGAGCGGCTGCTGCACGATTACGTGTCGCTCGCGCGCTTGACCGAAGTGGATCTGAAGACGAGACATATTACCGTGCAACCCGGTAACTTTTTCTGATAGGAAATTCAAAAAGTTCAATGATGATCACGTAGTGAATCAGGAAGCTTACTCGACATCGAATCTTGAATGCTGCACGGGACTTCCGGTTCTCACGTAGGTTTGCCTACGCTCCGATCCTCATTCCCTAGCTTCTTTCAACCTTCTCGGTGCTGATCATCGAACTTTTTGAACTTGAATTGGAAATTAGAACATTTCGAACTAACCTAAATACGGGAGGACACAAGAAATGACGTCCAAGCTGAAGATCGTATCCACGCCGGAAGCGCCTGCCGCTATCGGTCCTTACGCGCAAGCGGTGCTCGTCGGCAACATGCTGTACACCTCGGGGCAAATTCCGCTCACGTCCGCCGGCGAGCTCGTCGTCGGCACGATCCAGGAGCAAACCCATCAGGTGCTGACGAACTTGAAAGCGGTGTTGGCGGCGGAAGGCGCCGACCTGCGAGACGTCGTGAAGACGACGGTGTTCTTAAAGGATATGAACCAGTTCGCGGACTTCAATTCGGTGTACGCGGCGTACTTCGGAAACCACACGCCAGCCCGCTCCACAGTAGAGGTGGCAAGGCTTCCGAAGGATGTTCTTGTCGAAATAGAATTGATTGCGGCGATATCTGTCGAAACTGTCAAGAATTAAAAAAATTATTTGAATTTTAACAATGCTTTTACCATATTTAAGAAGGAATTAGCACTGCCATGTGGAATATTACACCAAGTCTTTCTGAGGGACAAAGGTGGTGAACACAGGTGCAGATTACAGACGTGAGACTCCGCCGCGTCAATTCGGAGGGGCGTATGAAGGCGATTGCTTCCATCACGATAGACAACGAATTCGTCGTACACGACATTCGGGTCATCGATGGAAACAATGGTATGTTCGTCGCTATGCCGAGCAAACGGACTCCGGATGGAGAATTTCGGGATATCGCTCATCCGATTTCTTCGGGAACGCGCGAGAAGATTCAAGCCGCCGTATTGGCAGAATATGAGCGGGCGGCGCAAGAAGAAGAGGTTATGGTCGAAGGGGCATAATAATGTACAATCGAGAAGAGAGCCTGGACAGGCTCTCTTTTCATTTCCATAAGAATAAGCTATGATTCTGGAGAAGCGGGGGAAGAAAGCATACCGGAAGGGGTATATACATCCGATGAAGAAGTTGGCGATCGTGCTTGCCGCGGGACAGGGCAAGCGCATGAAATCGAAGCTATATAAAGTGTTGCATCCCGTATGCGGCAAACCGATGGTCGAGCACGTGCTGGACGCGGTGAGGGGCGCGGATATCCGGCGCTCCGTCGTCATCGTCGGCCACGGCGCGGAAGCGGTGAAGGAAGCGATCGGCGGCGAAGCGGTCGAGTTCGCGCTCCAGGCGGAGCAGCTCGGGACGGGCCACGCGGTCATGCAGGCGAAGGCGCTCATCGGCGACGAAGACGGCATAACCGTCGTCATCTGCGGCGACACGCCACTCGTCAGGACGGAGACGATCGAAGCGATGCTGGCCGTGCACGGGTCGCAAGGGGCGGCGGCGACGATACTGACCGCCGAGCTCGACAATCCGGCCGGCTACGGCCGAATCGTACGCGGCGCGGACGCAGGCGTGCTTAAGATCGTCGAGCACAAGGATTGTTCCACCGAGGAAGCGGCTATCCGCGAGATCAATACGGGAACGTATTGCTTCGATAACCGGAAGCTGTTCGACGCGCTCGCACGGGTGACGAACTCGAACGCGCAAGGCGAATACTACTTGACCGACGTTATCGGCATCTTGAAGGGCGAAGGCGAGAAAATCGTCGCGCACATCGTGGAGGACCCGGCGGAATCGATCGGCGTGAACGACCGTATCGCCCTCGGCGAAGCGGAACGGCTCATGCGCCTGCGGATTAACGCGGGACACCAGGTGAACGGCGTGACTTTCATCGACGCGGCGAATACGTATATTGAAGCGGAAGTAAAGATCGGCTCGGATACGGTCGTCTATCCGGGCGCGGTGCTTAAGGGGCGGACCGAGATCGGCGCGGACTGCTGGATCGGACCCCAGACGGAATTGACCGATACGATCGTCGGGAACGGCGTAACGATCCGCCAATCGGTCGCCGAAGGAGCCGTCATAGGCGACGAAAGCACGGTCGGTCCGTTCGCTTATTTGCGCCCGGGCACGAAGCTCGGCCAGCATGTGAAGGTCGGCGATTTCGTAGAGATTAAGAATTCGGCAATCGGAGATCATAGCAAAGTGCCGCATCTTAGCTACGTCGGCGACGCGGTCGTCGGCTCCAAGGTCAACATCGGCTGCGGGGCGATTACCGCCAATTACGACGGGCATAATAAATCGAAGACGGTCATCGGAGACAACGCGTTCATCGGAAGCAATTCCAACCTGATCGCGCCGGTCAAGATCGGGGACGGCGCTTACGTCGTCGCCGGCTCTACCATTACGCACGACGTTCCGGACAACGATCTGGCGATCGCCCGCGAGCGACAAGTCAACAAACCGGGCTACGCGGATAAATTCCGGGCTCGCGCGCGCGCCAAGAAGGAAAGAGAAACCGAATAAACAAAGGCGGTTATGCGATGGCCTATTCGGATCCAACGTTAAAGCTATTCTCGTGCAGCTCCAACCCCGCGCTCGCGCAAGCGATCGCCGGGCATATCGGCGTCGAGCTCGGCAACGTGGCCATGAAAAGGTTCAGCGACGGCGAGATACACGTTCAGCTCGACGAAAGCGTGCGGGGAGACGACGTGTACGTCATCCAGTCGACGAGCGCGCCGGTCAACGACCACTTGATCGAGCTGCTCGTCATGGTCGACGCGCTAAAGCGGGCTTCCGCGGCGACGATCAACGTCGTCATGCCCTACTACGGTTATGCGCGCCAGGATCGGAAAGCGAGATCCCGCGATCCGATTACGGCGAAGTTGGTAGCGAATCTGATCGAGACGGCGGGAGCGCACCGGGTCATCGCGATGGATCTGCACGCGATGCAGATTCAGGGCTTCTTCGACATCCCGGTCGACCATCTGCTCGGCGTGCCGATATTGGGCGATTATTTTCACGAGAAGAACCTGCCTTCCCCGGTCGTCGTCTCCCCGGATCACGGAGGCGTCGTTCGGGCGAGAAGATTGGCGGATACGTTGCAGGCGCCGCTTGCGATCATCGACAAGCGGCGGCCGGAACCCGGCGTCGTCGAAGTCATGAATATCATCGGCGACGTCTCGGGCAGAACGGCGATCTTGATCGACGACATCATAGATACGGCGGGCACGATCGCCCTCGCGGCGAACGCGCTCAAGCAGGCCGGGGCGCGCGATATTTACGCCTGCTGCACGCATCCCGTCTTGTCCGGCCCGGCCATCTCCCGGCTGGAAGAGTCGCCGATCGTCGAGATCGTCGTTACGGACACGATTCCGCTTAAGGATCCGAACTGCACGTCCAAGATGAAGGTTCTTTCCGTCGCGCCGCTCATCGCCGAAGCGATCGTGCGCATACACCAGAAGGAATCGATCAGCAAGCTGTTCGAGCCGCACGCTTGAAGGCGCTTGCCGCGAAGCCGCATGTTTAATCCCCTCCTCCCTAGGGCAAAACTAGGTCATGCTTATCCGAGGAGGTAGTGACGATGACCGCGACTTTGCAAGCGCAAGCAAGGGAAGCGACGACCAAGGGCGAATTGCGGCGCATTCGCGACGCGGGGAGAATACCCGGGGTCGTCTACGGTAAAGGACTGTCATCCCCGGCATCGATCGAGGTCGACGCCAAAGAACTGGCGAGCTTGTTAAGGGGCCATTCCCATGCGGTGTTGGAGATGGACGTGCCGGGATCCGGCGTACAGCCTGTCATGTTATCGGACCTGCAACGGGATCCGATCTCGCGGAAAGTGCTGCATATCGACTTCCATCGCATCGACATGAACGAGAAGATCTCGACGGTTGCCCGCGTGGACGTCTTCGGCGTCTCCCCGGGGGAGAAGGAAGGCGGCATGCTGCAGCTTATCCTGCACGAGGTGGAGATCGAGTGTTATCCGAAGGACATTCCGGAAGTCATCAAGATCGACGTCGGAAGCTTGGAATTAGGCGAGCATCTGACGGTCGCCGATCTGAAGCTCCCCGAAGAAGTCGAAGCGACGCAAGACCCGGATACGGTCGTCATCGCGGTGCTCGCGCCGCAGAAGGAGCGTTCGGAGGACGAGCTGGAAGCGATGGCGGATGAAGCGGAGGAAGACCGCAAGCATTCGGAAGCCGCGCAAGCGGTGGAGAAGGGTTGAACATACGGACAAAGGGCCGCGCTGCCACAGCGCGGCCCTTTGTCCGTATGCAAAGCTGTTTAATAACCCGGTCGGGAGACGAAGGTAAATTGCTTGCGGTTATAGAAAATATTGTTGACCTGAACGAATTCTTTGCCATAATATTCGATGAACCCGATGTCGCTGTGACGCCTGCCGCAATAAATTTGCACTGGCACTTCGGAACACATATGATCTAAGAAGTGATGATCCTCATAGATCATTTGGCCGTTCATGTACACGTCAATTCACCCCCCTTTCTCTGCAAGATGTCTGCGAATTGTACTTGTACTGATTAGGACACGGGATCGACGACAATCGTTGCACCTCTTTCGCTAAAATTTTCGGTTATTCGAAAAAGCCTGAAATCCAAACACTCTACGAGATATATTGAAGGATGTGGAAAGTTATGCGTTGGATCGTCGGACTGGGAAATCCCGGCGCCAATTATGCCCGTACCCGCCATAACGCGGGCTTCATGGTCATCGATGAATTAGCCCGCCGATGGGGCTCGGAGGTCGGCACGCAGAAATGCAAGGCGCTCGTCGGAGAAGCCCGCGTCGGCTCGGAGAAGGTCGCGTTGATCAAGCCGATGACTTATATGAACTTATCCGGGGAATCGCTCCGCGCGTTCATGGATTATTACAAGACGACCGTCGACGATCTGATTGTCGTATACGACGACCTCGACACCGAGACGGGCCGCATCCGGCTCCGCTATCAAGGCAGCCCGGGCGGACACAACGGCATCAAGTCGATCATTCAGCATCTCGGCACGCAGGCGTTCAACCGGGTGCGCGTCGGCATCTCGAGGCCGAAGCCCGGCATCGTCATCTCCGACTACGTCCTGTCTTCCTTCGCGAAGGCGGAGCAGGATCCGCTGCGGCAATCGATCGAAGAATCGTGCGACGCGATCGAATACGCGCTGCAGCATTCCTTCGAGCAGACGATGGCCAAGTTCAACGCCAAGGCGTAAGCCGGGGCATGAGCCGGTTCGTTTCGGGGAATACTGGAGAAAGAGGCGGCAACCGCCGCATATCCGAACTCCAGGAGGCATACATATATGGCTGTAAACTACGTATGCAGGCATTGCAGCATGGCCCTCGGGCGATTCGAGAGCTCCGAAGTCGCGGAATACCGGCTCGGTCTGCAATTCTTGACCCCCGAAGAACGAAAGCGTATAATAGCGTATAATTCCAACGGGGACGTGACCGTACGGGTCATTTGCGAATATTGCAGCCAAACCTTGGACGCCCATCCGGAGCTTGCTCTGTTGTCCAATCCGCTGCAATGATCGCCGGGTTACTCGTTCCAGCATCAATAAGGAGTCCTTGGCTTGTGCCGGGGCTTTTTTCTTGGTTATTCGGATTGGAAAAGTTTCCAAGCTTGAGGAACCGGTCATGCATAGACGACATTCCGCCGTCCGTCGGACGACGGCGTCCCGTCGTTGATGCGGCCCGGCTCCGCTAGATAAGATCTCTTAAGTGCGCAAGGCGTGTATCGGAGAGGGGAAATGCCATGAAGCCGCTCATTCAATCGCTGGTGACCGACCCGGACTTGGTCAGCGTTATCCAGGGGCTCAAAGGCGGTATGCGGGAACAGCTCGTCGCGGGCCTATCGGGTTCCGCGCGCCAAGCGGCGATTGCCGGACTATACCGGGAATTGCGAAGGCCTATTATTGTTATTACCCATAATATGTTTTCCGCCCAGAAGATGGCGGAGGATCTGCAGGAGTGTCTGACGCCCGAGGAAGTGCTGCTCTATCCCGCCAACGAGCTGATCGCCGCCGAGACGGCCATCTCCAGCCCGGAAACGTCCGCCCGCCGCTTGGAGGTCATCCTCAAGCTCGCGGAAGGCTTCCGCGGCGTTCTTGTCGTGCCGTTCGCGGGGGCTCGGAGGTTCCAGCCCGATCTGAAGACGATGGCGGAGGCGCACATCGACCTGAAGGTCGGAAACACGCTGCCGATGGAGCCGTTCCTCCGGAACATGATCGAGCTCGGCTACGAACGGGTGGACCGGGTCGAGCAGAAGGGGCACATCAGCGTCAGGGGCGGCATCGTCGATTTCTTCCCGCTAGCGTCCGCGATCGCTTACCGCGTCGAATGGTTCGACGACGAGCTCGATTCCATCCGGACGTTCGATCCGACGGACCAACGTTCGATCGACAAGATCGAGCAATACACCGTTCAGCCGAGCCGCGAATGGATCGCCGGCGAGCGCCGGTTCCAGAACGCGGCGCAGCATGCGCACGACCTGCTCGACAAGCAACTGGAGAAAATGACCGACCGGCAAGCGAAAGAGCGGTTGAGCTCCGAAATTTCCCGGGAAATCGAACTTTTGCGACAAAATGTGTACTTTTCCGAAATTTACAAATACATCTCCCTCCTGTATCCGGAACGCCAGACGCTGCTGGATTACGTCCCGAAGGATACGATCCTGCTCATGGACGAACCGAACAGGCTGGGCGAGACCGCGCGGCAGCTGGAACGCGACGAGTCGGAGTGGACGACCCATCTGCTCTCGCAAGGCAAATCGCTGCCCGGCTTCGTCCTTGCGGTGAACGCGGAGCAGGCGCTGTACCCGAAAGGTTTTCAAACCGTCTACCTGTCGCTTTTCGTCAGGCAGATTCCGCATACGCAGCCGCAGAACATCATTAACTTCGTTTGCCGCTCGATGCAGAACTTTCACGGGCAGATGAACGTACTTAAAGCAGAGATGGAACGCTGGCGCAAAAGCGGCGTTCGCATTCTCATGCTCGCCGGCAACGCCGAACGCGCCGATCGGATGCGGCGGGTGCTGGAAGACTACCATATCGATCAGCCGGAAATTTTGCAGGGCAACCTGCAGAGCGGCTTCGAGCTGCCTTCCATTAAGCTCGTCGTCATCACCGAAGGCGAGATGTTCACCCAGAAACAGCGGAAAGCGCGCCGCGTCGACCGCCACTTGGACAACGCGGAGCGGATCAAGAGCTACACCGAGCTGAAGGTCGGCGACTACGTCGTGCATCAGAACCACGGCGTCGGCAAGTATCTCGGCATCGGCACGCTCGAAGTCGGCGGCATTCACAAGGACTATCTTCATATCGTCTATGCGGGCGGAGATAGACTGTCCGTTCCGGTCGAGCAGTTCGACCTGATCCAGAAGTACGTCGGCAACGAGGACAAAGAGCCGAAGGTCGGCAAGCTGGGCGGCGCGGAGTGGAACCGGGTCAAGTCCAAGGTACGTTCTTCGGTCCAAGACATCGCGGACGACTTGATCAAGCTGTACGCCGAGCGCCAGGCGACGACCGGCTTCGGGTTCGGCGAGGATACGCCCTACCAGAAGGAATTCGAGGAAATGTTCCCGTACGAGGAGACGGCCGACCAGCTTCGGGCGATCCGGGAAATCAAGAAAGACATGCAAATCCCGCGGCCGATGGATCGGCTCCTCTGCGGAGACGTCGGCTACGGCAAGACGGAGGTCGCGATCCGCGCCGCGTTCAAGGCGGCGATCGAAGGGAAGCAAGTCGCCGTGCTCGTGCCGACGACGATTCTCGCGCAGCAGCATTACGAGACGTTCCGCGAGAGATTCTCCGGGTATCCGTTCAACATCAAGGTGCTGAGCCGGTTCCGATCCCGCAAGGAGCAGACGGAGACGATGAAAGGACTGAAGACCGGCACGGTCGACGTCGTCATCGGCACCCACCGGTTGCTGTCGCAAGACATCGTCTTCAAGGATCTCGGCATGCTGATCGTCGACGAGGAGCAGCGCTTCGGGGTCACGCACAAGGAGAAGCTGAAAAAAATCAAGACGAACGTGGACGTGCTGACGCTGACGGCGACGCCGATTCCGCGCACGCTCCATATGTCGATGCTCGGCGTGCGGGATCTGTCGGTCATCGAGACGCCGCCGGAGAACCGGTTCCCCGTTCAGACGTACGTCGTCGAATACAGCCCGACGCTCGTCCGCGAGGCGGTGGAGCGGGAATTGGCGCGGGACGGACAGGTCTACTATTTGTTCAACCGCGTGCAAGGAATCTATCAGATGGCGGAGCAGATCAGCGCTCTCGTGCCGGCCGCGCGCGTCGCGGTCGCCCATGGCCAGATGTCGGAGCAGGAGCTCGAGCGCACGATCCTCGATTTCCTGGACGGCGAATACGACGTGCTCGTCAGCACGAGCATCATCGAGACGGGCGTGGACATCCCGAACGTGAATACGTTGCTCGTCCACGACGCGGACAAGATGGGTCTCTCGCAGCTGTATCAGCTACGGGGGCGCGTCGGCCGTTCCAACCGGATCGCGTACGCGTACTTCACGTACCAGCGGGACAAGGTATTGACCGAAGTCGCGGAGAAACGGCTTCAATCGATCAAGGAATTCACCGAGCTCGGCTCCGGCTTCAAGATCGCGATGCGGGACTTGTCGATCCGAGGCGCGGGCAACTTGCTCGGCGCGGAGCAGCACGGCTTCATCGCGTCGGTCGGATTCGACCTGTATTCGCAGATGCTCGCCGAGGAGATCCAGAGCCGGAAGCTGGAGATGGGCGGCGCGGCGCTTCCGCCGCAGCCGGTCAACACGCAGCTCGACCTGGGCGTGGACGCTTATTTGCCTCCGGAATACATCTACGACAGCATCCAGAAGATCGAGATCTACAAGAAAGTGGCCGCGGCCGTTTCCTTGGAGGACGTGGAAGATCTGTTCGAGGAGCTGATCGACCGTTTCGGAGAACCGCCTAAGGCGGTATTGAACCTGATGGCCGTCGCTCGGCTGAAGGTGTTCGGGCGCAAGTTCGGCATCGAGTCGATCGTTCGCCGCGGGGACGAGATGACGATGAAGCTCGACGAGCGCCGGAGAACGGACGTCGACGCGGGCAAGGTGAAGGCATTGGAAGCGAAGTTCCAAGGCCGGGTCGTATCCGGAATCGGCGAGTCGCCGATGGTCGTACGCTTCAAGGTACGAGGGCTCGATGAGAACGCTTTATTAGCGCTTGTCGAAGATTTTCTGATACAATACAAAGAAGCGACAAAATCGAAGGGGGAACTACAGGATGTTGCACCATAAACGCATGTCGTATCGCCGGCTTGCTTTGTTAGCGCTGGCGTCGGTCATGCTCGTCGCGCTGATCGCGGGCTGCGGCAAGAAAGATAACAAGGCGACCGTAATCGCCACGTACACGGGCGGAGAAATTACGGACAAGGACTTCGATAAGTACGTCGCGTTCCAGATGCTCGTGAATCCGCAGAGCGCCATGTACATGTCGATCCCGCAGTTGAAAGAAAACTTCGTGAAGCAGTACGTCGTGACGAAGGTGCTGTCCAAAGAAATTCCCGACGACAAGAAAAAAGAAGCGAAAACGCAAGCCGACGATTTCAAGAAGCAGCTGGAAGAAGCGGTAAAATCGCAAGCGGAAGTGAAGAAGCACCTCGACGATAGCGACTTGTCGGTCAAAGAAGCCGCGGCCTTCTTCGAAGAGCTGGCTTCCTTCCAATCTTATTACGCAGCCAAAGGCGAAGAGATCAAGCCGACCGTCAAGGACGAGGAGATCAAAGCGGAATACGAGAAGGCTCCGACCGATTACAATATCGTTACCGTGCGCCACATTCTGATCGGCACGACGGATCCGAACACGGGCGCCGAGCTGAAGAAGGAAGACGAAGCGCTTAAGATCGCCAAAGACGTCAAAGCGCAGCTCGATGCGGGCGGCGACTGGACGGCGCTGGCGAAGGAATTCTCGACCGATACCGGTTCCAATCAAAATGGCGGCTTGTACGAGAAGCAACTGGCCAAAGGCTGGGTCGAAGAGTTCAAGAAAGCCGCGAACACGCAAGAAATCGGCAAAGTCGGCGATCCCGTCAAGTCGGAGTTCGGGTACCACGTCATGAAGGTCGAAAGCCGCGAAGAGGCTTCTTCCTACGACAAGCTGTCCGACACGGCGAAGGATTCGATCAAGACGGAGCTTGCGACGACGAAGGTCAACGAGTTCTTGACGAAGCAGCAAGAGACGTTGGCGATTAAAGTGACGCTGCCGGCCGAAGAAACGGCGACTCCGTCCGCTTCGCCGAGCGCAAGCGGTTCGGCGTCCCCGAGCGCTTCGCCTAGCGCGTCCGCGTCGCCTTCGGCATCGCCGAGCGCGAGCGGCGCTTCGAAATAAGGTTAGCAGAGCCAATAACGCGTTCCGAACGATCCATCGCCTCAGGCGGGTCGTTCGGGACGCGTTTTTTTGTTTGGCGGCGGGGCGGAGATTAAGGGCAGGGCGGCGCGTGCGTAGGGGTGGAGTGACTGGAATGGTGAATGAAGCGTCGTTGCTACTACGATGTTATTCATCGTTAGGAGCCGGTATTTGGTCGGGATGAGCGTTGCTGTGATGTTATTCATCGCAATGAGGGGGTGATGACGGCGGATTGGAGGGTACATCGATGCTGCTGCGATGTTTTTCATCATAAGGGACTTGGAGTTAGCGAGGAGGGACGCTGTTACGATGTTTTACATCGCATGAGGGTGCGGAAGGCAGTGACAAGTCGTGGCGAGTCCCCGTGTTTGCATCAACCTGCAAATGTGCAGGTATTTTCCCTCGATGTTCCCGCTTTGTGTGTGCAACCTGCATATGTGCAGGTTGTTTTTTGATTTTGGAGAGAAATGGTCGGAATCGGCCCAACAAACTGCACTTTCGCAGGTTGTTGAGGTTATCTGTCCTTATGGCGCCAATCAAACTGCACATTTGCATTTTGTTCGAAAGGCAGACGACGAGAGAGCAGTTACGCGCCGGAAAATCCCTAGCTATCCCAGGGTCCTATGTAACAAAAACACGAAATAGAACAACTAACCTGCCATCAAAGCGGATTTTTCTTTATTTTTTGTAATTATATCTAACATAATAATGACTTCATTATCAAATCCGCTTAATTATCAGAAAATTATGTTAGGTATATTGACATCAAATCTAACATAGCCATATAATGTAATTACGAACGGTTGGGCTGTGGAGAGAACCGAACGTTCGGAAATAGAGAGAAATACCATACTTAGGATTGGGGAGTGGAAGGATGAAGAAGGCAAGTTGGTTAAAGGGACTCGTTCTGGCAACGACGGCAAGCTTGGTATTGGCGGGATGCGGGGGCAACAACAATAATAACGCGGGGGAATCATCGGCTCCGGCATCGTCGGGAGCGGCATCGTCCGCGCCGGCATCGTCGCCGGCGGCAAGCGGAGAGTCGGTCAAAGTCGGCATTCTGCACTCCTTGAGCGGCACGATGTCGATCAGCGAAGTCACGGTCAAGAACTCCGAGCTCATGGCGATCAAAGAGATCAACGCCAAGGGCGGCGTTCTCGGCAAGCAGATCGAAGCGGTCGTCGAAGACGGCGCGTCCGACTGGCCGACTTTCGCGGAGAAAGCCCGCAAGCTTCTATCGGAAGATAAAGTCGCGACGGTATTCGGCGGATGGACGTCCTCGAGCCGTAAAGCGATGCTCCCGGTATTCGAAGAGTTGAACGGCTTGCTCTGGTACCCGGTTCAATACGAAGGCTTGGAATCTTCCCCTAACATTTTCTACACGGGTGCCACGACGAACCAACAGATTATCCCTTCCATCGACTTCCTTCTGGAGAAGGGCAAGAAGAAAGTATTCCTGCTCGGTTCCGACTACGTGTTCCCTCGTACGGCGAACAAGATCATCAAGGCGCAGCTCGCGGCCAAAGGCGGAGAGACGGTCGCCGAAGAATACACGCCGCTCGGTCACACGGACTATACGACGATCATCGCGAAGATCAAGGAAGCGAAGCCGGACGTCGTCTACAACACGCTTAACGGCGATAGCAACGTCGCTTTCTTCA
Organism: Cohnella suwonensis; assembly: GCF_042655365.1. Lineage (NCBI taxonomy): Bacteria > Bacillati > Bacillota > Bacilli > Caryophanales > Paenibacillaceae > Cohnella > Cohnella suwonensis. Next base: position 32,267 of record NZ_JBHSMH010000062.1, read on the forward strand.
AACAATTGAAGGATGCGGGCATTACCGCCGCGGACTTGCCGACCGTATCGGTCAGCGTCGCGGAGGAAGAAGTGAAAGGCATCGGCGCCGAATACTTGACCGGTCACTACGTCGCGTGGGACTACTACCAAACGACCGACACGCCGGAGAACAAAGCGTTCGTCGAGAACTTCAAGAAAGAATACGGCGCGGACAGCGTAACGAGCGATCCGATGGAAGCCGGCTACGTGGCCGTCTATCTGTGGGCCGCGGCTGTAGAAAAGGCCGGTTCGTTCGACGTGGATAAAGTCAAGGCGGCAGCCAAAGGCATCGAGTTCAACGCGCCGGAAGGCAAAGTTACGATCGACGGCGACAACCAGCACATCTACAAAACGGTTCGGATCGGAGAGGTTAAAGCGGACGGCCAGATCGTGGAGCTGTGGAATTCCGGCGGCCCGGTCAAACCGGACCCGTACCTCACAACCTACGATTGGGCGAAAGGCTTGAGCGAGTAAGACGGATCGGCATTCTATTCGCGGCAATAGACGGGGGAAGCGTTCGGCGGTAGCCGGGCCTTCCCCTCGCTTGTAAGCGGCGCGGCTTAGGCGTCCGAGCTAGGGCGCCGAAGGCACGCCCGCCGGCGGGCATACGGAGCAGGGGGTAACGCCATGGAAATCTGGGTATCGCAATTATTTAACGGATTAAGCGTCAGTTCCATTTTGCTGCTGATCGCGCTCGGCTTGGCCGTTACTTTCGGCCTGATGAGGGTCATTAACATGGCGCACGGCGAGTTCATCATGATCGGCGCGTACGGGGCGTACATGACCCAGCAAGTGTTCAAGTCGAACTTTTCCACTGGCCTATTCGACGCTTATTTTCCCGTCGCGATCTTGTTCAGCTTCGCCATCGCCTTCGCGATCGGCTACTTGCTGGAGATCACTCTCATCCGGTTCCTGTACGGAAGGCCGCTCGACAGCTTGCTCGCCACTTGGGGCGTCGGCCTCATGCTTCAGCAGCTCGCGCGTTCGATCTTCGGCGCGCCTAACGTCGCCGTGGCGAGCCCGTCTTGGCTGGACGGCGGACTGACGATCGCTTCGGGAGTGGTGTTTCCCTATAAAAGACTGTTCATCTTCGCCCTCGTGGCGCTTTGTCTCTTCGCGATGTATTTGTACATCTATCGCAGCGCCGCCGGCCGCCGGATGCGGGCGGTCATGCAGAACCGCGAGATGGCGGCATGCCTCGGCATCTCGACGCGGCGCGTGGATTCGTTCACGTTCGCGATCGGCTCCGGCATCGCGGGCATCGCTGGCTGCGCGCTGACGCTCATCGGCCCGATCGGTCCGTCGATCGGCACGTACTACATCGTCGACGCGTTCATGGTCGTCGTGCTCGGCGGCGTCGGCAAGCTGATCGGCACCGTCGTCGGGGCGCTCGGCATCGGGGTGTTCAACACGCTGTTCGAGTGGGGGACGAACGCTTCGCTGGGCAAGGTGCTCGTGTTCCTATGCATCGTCGCTTTCCTCCAGTGGAAGCCGATGGGGATGTTCGCGGTACGGACGCGATCGCTCGACCAGAACTAGCGGATAGAGATTAACGTAAGGGAGAAGGTGATCGCGGTGCAACTATCTAACCTCTTGCCGCGCCGGATATGGCTGTTGCTCGGTTACGCCGTCGCTGCGGCCGCATTGTTCTCGGCGCCGCTGTATCTCGGCGATTTTCGGTTGAACTTGCTGGCCAAATGCTTGGCGTTCGCCATCGTGGCGCTCGGATTGGATCTGTTATGGGGATATACCGGCATTCTGAGCTTGGGTCACGGCGTGTTCTTCGGGCTCGGCGCTTACGCGATGGCGATGCATCTGAAGCTCGTCGCCGGCGGCTCGCGCCTTCCCGACTTCATGGATTGGATGGGGCTAACGAAGCTGCCGTGGTTCTGGGAGCCGTTCAAGAGCTTCGCGTTCGCGGCGCTCATGGGTATCGTCATTCCCGCGGGTCTCGCGTTATTGCTCGGGTTCTTTACCTTCCGGAACCGAATTCGGGGCGTCTACTTCACGATTCTGACGCAGGCGCTCGTCATTATCACGGTGACGCTGTTCGTCGGCCAACAAGCCTATACGGGCGGCACGAACGGCCTGACGGGGTATACGAAGCTGTTCGGCTACGGCCTCAAGACCGACACGGCCAAGACGATGGTGTACTTGGCGACGGTCGTCGCGCTCATCGTCGCGTTCCTCGTATGCCGCTTCCTCGTGAAGAGCCGCTTCGGCAAGGTGCTTCGGGCGATACGGGACGGCGAGAATCGCACGCGGTTCCTCGGCTACGATCCGTCCCGTTATCAGATGACCGCTTTCGCCGTGTCGGCGGCGCTGGCGGGACTGGCGGGCATGCTGTTCGTCCTTCACGTCGGCATTATTTCCCCGACGATGATGGCGATCGTCCCTTCGATCGAGATGGTGCTGCTCGTCGCCATCGGAGGCCGCGGAACGCTGATCGGCGCGGTCATCGGCGCGATCATCATGACGCAGGCGAAGAGCGAGCTTAGCGCGTCTTATCCGGATTTCTGGTTGTTTTTCCTCGGGGCGTCGTTCATCGTCGTCACGGTGTTCATGCCGGGCGGCATCGTCGGGTTGGCGCGTCTGTTGAATCAAAAACTAACGAGGAGGCGTAACGCGGATGAAGTCAACCTCAATCCTGTCGTGCGAGAAAGTAACGGTGTCGTTTGACGGATTCAAGGCGGTGCAGGACATGAGCTTGGAGCTCGCGTCGGGCGAGCTCCGGTTCTTGATCGGTCCGAACGGGGCGGGCAAGACGACGATGCTGGACGCGATCTGCGGCAAGGTGAAACCGGCGGCCGGCAACGTGACGTTCCACGGCAAGCAAGGGACGGTGGACGTGACCCGCCGAAAGGAGCACGAGATCGCGCAGCTCGGCATCGGACGCAAGTTCCAGACGCCGTCGATCTTCTCGGGCCTGACCGTCGACGAGAACCTGGAGATCGCGATGGCGCAGAACCGGGGCGTCTGGGCGACGCTTCGCGCGTCGATGAAGAAGAGCGACCGGGAGCGGATCGACGCCGAGCTCGAGCTCATCGGCCTCGGCGACAAGAAACGGCTGAGAGCCGGCTTGCTCTCCCACGGCGAGAAGCAATGGCTCGAGATCGGCATGATGCTGCTGCAGGAGCCGGAGATTCTGCTTCTCGACGAGCCGGTGGCGGGCATGACGGACAAGGAAACGGACAAAACCGGCGAGCTGCTGCAGGAGATCGTTCGCAAGCGGACCGTCGTCGTCGTCGAGCACGACATGGAGTTCGTGCGCAACTTCGCGAGCAAGGTGACGGTCATGCACGAAGGCAAGCTGCTGAAGGAAGGCTCGATGGACGAGGTGCAACGAGACGACCGGGTCGCGGAAGTGTACCTGGGGAGAAAAAGGCGGGATTTCGATGCTATCGGTTCAACGGCTTGAGGCGGGGTACGGCGAGAGCGTGATTTTGCGGGACGTGTCGATTACGGTGGAGCCGGGCCAAGTCGTCTGCCTGATGGGGCGCAACGGCGTCGGGAAGTCCACGCTGGTGAAGAGCATCATGGGGCTGCTAAAGGCACGAAAAGGCTCGGTTTCCTTCAAGGGGACGGACGTCACGAAGAAGGCGCCGGGCGAACGCGCGAAGAAGGGCATCGGTTACGTACCGCAAGGTCGGGAGATCTTCTCGCAGCTGTCGGTCTACGAGAATCTTCGGATCGGCTTGGAGGCGCATCCCGACAAGGCGAAGCGCAGGAGCAAGGAGATCCCGGGCGAAGCGATCGAGAAGTTCCCGATCTTGCCGACGTTCTACAAGCGCCGCGGCGGGGACTTGAGCGGAGGGCAGCAGCAACAGCTCGCGTTCGCGCGCGCGCTTATCTCCGAGCCCGAGCTGCTCGTGCTCGACGAACCGACGGAAGGCATACAGCCGTCGATCGTCGACGATATCCAGGACGTCATCCGCTCGATCCGCGACGAAGGGAAGACGGCCATTCTGCTCGTGGAGCAGAGCCTCGACTTCGTGAGAAGCGTGGGCGACCGCTTCTACATCATGGAGAAGGGCGCGATCGTCTGGGAGGGCGGCCGCGAAGACTTGGACGATCCGGCGGTCATGAAGCATCTCACGATATAAGAGGTTGTTCAAAAAGCCCGATTTTGATCACGAAGATTTTCAGGAAGCCGATTCGGCGTCGAATCTTGAATGCTGCACGGGACTTCCGGTTCTCACGTAGGTTTGCCTACGCTCCGATCCTCATTCCCTGGCTTCTTTCAACCTTCTTGGTGCTGAAAACCGAACTTTTTGAACGTTACAGAAAGTTTAAGTTTGCTAAAGTGTTAAAGCAAATGAAAACATTCTGTACTTGGAAAAACTTCCGCTGAACGCGGTCGCCCATCTTCGAGGAACTTCGATAGACGTTTTTCTTTAACGATTCAGAATGTATAAGTTTCACGCTTATCCATTTCTGAATCGTCTCCGCAAAGCTTCTTCAGCGCCCAGAGGACGCCGAAGGCGTTTTTGCTTGCACTCGCGATATAACGATGTTAGTTTTCATAACATTTTAGTTGACGAATCGAAATGGTCGCTGTTAGAATGTAAACAAAGTTAACAACCGTTAACAACTGAATAAAGGTTCCGCAAGTCGGAACGCAAATGTCATCTAGGGTTCCGTTGGCGAAGGTCAAGCTGGTCCGAGAGATGGCGTATGGCATAGAGAGAACGATCGGCAACGTCCGGTCTCCCTGCGCCATATAACACGGAAGGACAAAAGCCTGGGAGACCCCTCCCTCAGGCTTTTGTCCTTTTTTTAATACCCTTCGGCATTCATGCAGAACAAAGATAAAGGAGAGAGATCATCTATGGTGAAAAAAAGGAATGGCTCGAGAAGCCGGTTGTTCGTCGCACTGTCCGTCATGATCGCGGCCGTCACTATCGTATCGGCATGCGGCAACAAGGGGAATTCGGCCGATTCGGACGACCCGATCTCCATCGCGCTGAGCCCGTGGCCGGGCTGGTTTTTCTGGTACTTAGTCGAGGAGAAAGGGTTCTTCGAGAAACACGGCGTCAACGTGAAGCTCGAATGGTTCCCGGTGTACAGCGATTCGCTGCAGGCGCTCGCGACCGGCAAGGTCGACGCCAACAGCCAGACGCTGTCGGATACGCTGCCCGCCGCCTCCAAAGGCATCAAGCTCAAGGCCGTTCTCGTCAACGACAACTCGGACGGCGGGGACGCCATTGTCAGTAAGCCCGACATCGCCAGCGTGAAGGACTTGAAAGGAAAGACTGTCGCGACGGAGCTCGGCACGGTCGACCATCTCCTTCTGCTGACCGCGCTGGAACAGAACGGCCTTAGCGAAAGCGACGTGAATTACGTGAACATGACCGTGAACGACGCGGGTCCCGCGTTCATCGCCGGCAACACGGACGCTTCCGTGCTGTGGGAGCCGTTCCAGACGAAAGCCGTCAAGGAAGGCAAGGGCAAAGTGTTGTTCTCGTCCAAAGAAACGCCGGGCTTGATTCCGGACCTGCTCGTCTTCCGCGAGAGCGTCGTGAAGGATCGTCCGGACGACGTACAGAAGATCGTCGACGCTTGGTTCGACGCGCTGGCCTACTTCAAGGATCACGAAGCGGAGTCGATCGAGATCATGGCGAAGAAAGCCGAGACGACGCCGGAGGACTTCAAGCTGGGACTCGAGAGCATCAAGCTGTTCTCCGCGGCGGACAACGTGAACGCGTTCGAAGTTCGGGAGGAATTGACTTCCTTGGCGTTCACCGGCAAGAAGACGGCCGAGTTCTTGAAGAAACTCGATATGATCAGCGACATTCCGGACGTCGAAGCGTTGCTGGAGCCGAAGTTCGTTCAAAAAGCAGCAGGAGGTTGATGTCTCATGAGCGAACCGAGTCCACCGACGGCGTCGCTGGCGCCCGCCGCCGTTGCCGCATCCAAGGCGCAACCGCCGCAATCGCACGCCGGTAAGAAGGCGTTCGCCGGGAAGAAGCCGAAGAAGCGGCCGGCGTTCCGAATATTCGAAGACATTCCGAAGAGCGGCTTCCTCGCGACGGCGGCATTATCCTTCGTCGTCATGCTGACGGTCTGGTCGGCGCTCAGCTACGGGGGGCTCATGAACCCGGTGTTCATGCCGACGCCGGACAAAGTATTCCGGACGTTCTTCGACCAATTGGGCACGAGCGCTTATTGGCATCAGATCGGCATCAGCGTGTTCCGCGTCATGGCGGGCTTCGTGCTCGCTTGCGTCGTCGCCATCCCCATCGGCCTGTTCGCCGGCACTTACCGGCACGCGGAAGCGTTCGTCGAACCGCCGATGGAGTTCATCCGGTACATGCCGGCGGTGGCGTTCATCCCGCTCATCATGGTGTGGGCGGGCATCGGCGAATCGGCCAAAGTGCTGCTCATCTTCATCGGCTGCTTCTTCCAGATGGTGTTGATGGTGTCCGCGGACACCCGGCTCGTCTCGAAGGATCTCGTTCAAGCTTCCTTTACGCTCGGGGCAAGCCGGTGGCAGGCGATTCAGACCGTCATCATTCCGGCCGTGCAGCCCCGGCTTCTGACGACGATGCGCCTCATGCTCGGCTGGGCGTGGACGTACTTGGTCGTCGCGGAGCTCATCGCCGTCAACAGCGGTCTCGGCTACACGATCATGAAGGCTCAACGGTTCTTGAACACGGAGCAGATTTTCGTGGGCATTATCGTGCTCGGACTGATCGGGTTGATCAGCGACCGGATCTTCGCGTTCTTGAGCCGCCGGTTGTTCCCTTGGGCGTAACGGCGCACATATGACGGCATTGTTGAAGGAGGGAATAGACGATGAGCGAAACGGCGGAAGTGTTGGCGGTCGAGGAAGCGGAGACATCGGCGCAGGACGAAGCATCGGCGGAAAATACGGCGGACGCGTCGGTACCTGAGGCATCATCGGCGGAAAATACGGCGAACGAGACGCTCGGGGCGATCGCGATCCGGGGCGTCGGCAAGTCGTTCCGGTCGGGCAAGAAGAAGGCGGAATTCCGCGCGCTCGACGGCATCGATCTCGAGATCGGGGCCAACGAGTTCGTGACGATTCTGGGGCCGTCCGGCTGCGGCAAATCGACGTTGCTTCGCATCGTGGCGGGCTTGGAGGAAGCGGACGAAGGGGAAGTCGCCGTGGACGGAGACGAAGTCGTCGGGCCGGGCGCGGACCGGGGGATGGTTTTCCAAGGATATACGCTGTTCCCATGGCTAACCGTCCGGCAGAACATCGAATATGGCCCGAAGCTGAACGGCGCGTCGATCCTCGGAAGGCGAGCGATCTCCAATCGTTACTTGCGCATCACCCGGCTCGAGGCGTTCGCGAACCATTATCCGAAGCAGCTGTCCGGCGGGATGAAGCAACGGGTGGCGATCGCGAGGGCGCTGGCCAACGGGCCGAAAGTGCTGCTCATGGACGAACCGTTCGGTGCGCTCGACGCGCAGACGAAGCTGGAGATGCAGGAGACGCTGCTCGACGTCTGGGAGAAAGAGAAGACGACCGTGCTGTTCATCACGCACGACATCGACGAAGCGATCTTCCTGTCCCAGCGAATCGTCGTCATGGGCGCGGGGCCGGGACGCATCCTTCGCGAGTTTCCCGTGACGCTTCCGGCGGAACGTACCGCGGAAGTCCGCGAGCATCCGGAATTCCTGAAGCTCAGACGCGAGCTGGCGGGGTTGCTCAAGCATAAGGAATAAGGCGGCTTAGAACAGGGCAATCGCTTACGAAAACGCGAGACGCTACCCATCCGATAAGGAATAACCGCCAAAATGACCGTTGTCAATAAACAAACGACATCTTAATGGATGGTTAACAGTCAATTGGGCGGTTAAAGTTCCCATTTGCTCTGTCTATTGGGGGTTGTAGAGGACTTAACGGTCAAGATGGCCGTTAAGTAAGGGGGACGGGTTCCATGAACAGTCATAACAGTCAAAATGGCAGTTATCGCATCGGTCGACTTGACCGAAACGGCTCCTGCCGATCCGTTGATCTCGTAAGCGATTGCCCTGCAGCTTAGAAGCAGCAGATTGTCATCATATCTGACATATGCGTTGACGGTAAGGAACGGCGGTTGGTAAAATAGAAAAAAGCGGGCTTGCCCGGGGCCACTACTCCCCCGGGCTTTGTTATTTTATCGGATCAGATCGTATAAGTTTTCGATGTCCTTTTACTCATCTGATCCCTACGCAAAGCTAATTCGTCGTCCTAAGGACAACGAATGCGTGTTTGCTTGTCGGACACCTATCGCCATAAGGGGGGATTCTCGTGCATATTCCGGACGGATTCTTAGACGTGAAGGCTTGCGTGACGACAGGGGCTCTAGGCGCGGGGGCAGTGGCTTACAGCTTAAGGAAAACCCGGCTCACGCTCGTGAAATCGGAAGTGCCGAAGATCGCGTTGATCGGGGCGTTTATCTTCGCGGCGCAGATGCTGAACTTCCCGATCGCCGGCGCGACCTCCGGCCATTTCCTGGGCGGGGCGATGGCCTCAATCCTGTTCGGCCCCGCGGTCGGCGTCGTCATCATGGCGGCCGTGCTGATCATTCAGGCGTTGATCTTCCAAGACGGGGGATTAACGGTGCTCGGGGCCAACATCCTGTGCACGGGAGTCATCGGCTCCTACGTCGGATACGGCGTCTATCGGCTGGGAACGGCCGTGCTGAAGGAACGGGCTTCCCGCGCCGTCGGCTTCGTCAGCGCGTGGTGCTCGATCGTCGCCGCAGCTTGCGGCGTATCGCTCCTGCTCGCGTGGTCGGATACGTTCCCGATCGGCGTGGCGCTGAAGGCGATGGCCGGCTGGCACAGCTTAATCGGGCTAGGAGAAGGGCTGATCACGGCGCTCGTCGTCGCTTATTTGAGAGAACGCAAGGTCGCGTTCGACGATATCGCCCCGGACGCGGCCGCGGGCAAGGAGGCTTCGGCGGGATGAAGGAGAAAGCGACAAGCAACCGCAAGAAGTGGATCGTCGTCGCCGCGGTCACGTTGATCGCCGCCGGCGCGATCTCTTACTTCGCTTCTCCGCATCCGGACGGGCTGGAGCGGGTGGCGATCAATCACGGGTTCATCGACGAGGCCAAGGAGCCGAAGCGGAAAGCTTGGCTTGCGGACTATCAATTCCCCGGCGTAAGCTCCCCCTTCGTAAAGGGCGGTCTCGCCGGTATCGTCGGCGCGGGTCTGCTGTTCGGCGCGTTGTATTTGTTAAAAGGGCTTGCGAAGGACGAGGAGGATAAGGGCGATGGGAAAGGCGATCATCACGCTTCATGAACCGGAACATATTCGCCCTCTGATCGCCAAGCCGAAGCATCGGCTGTGGGTCGTGCTGACGCTACTGGCGCTGGTCGTCATCGCAGGGCGGCCGCTTCCGCTCGGCATCGCGGCGGGAGCGTTCCTCGTTCTCCTGCTGTGGTGCGGCGTCTCCTTCAGAACGATCGTCGGACGTCTGCTGCTCTTGCTGCCTTTCGGCGCGGGGGCGGCTATTTTTATCCCGTTCCATACCGAGGGGACGGCGGCGTTCGAGGTATGGGGGTACGTCGCGACCGACGAAGGCCTTCGGAAAACGACCGTTCTGCTGCTCAAGCTCGTCGGCGCGAACTTGCTGTTGACCTATTTGCTGACGGTGACGCCGTTGTTCGTGCTGCTGCGGAGCCTGAGATCGGTCGGCGTACCGGCGGTCCTGCTGGAGCTGATGCTGCTCATCGTCCGGTACTTCTTCCTGCTTAAGGAGGAAGCGGCCGGCATGATGAAGGCGCAGCGTTCGCGGGGGATGAGCTTCAAGGGGCTGTGGTGGAGCAAGCGCGCTTACAAGCGATTCGGCGAATTGGCAGGCGTGCTCTTCCTGCGCGCCTACGAGCGAAGCAAGCGGATCTACATCGCGATGTCCGCCAGAGGCGGGCTGGAGACAGGCGAGACGACAGGCGTCGCGGCGGGAAGTTCGGTCGATGCGCGGGTCGCGAGAGACGGAGAGGAGAAGAGGACGATGGGCGAGAACGCGATGGCGGCGGAAGTGCGGGGAGTCGGGTTCGCCTACGGCAAAATCAAAGCGTTAAACGGAATCTCCTTCGATATTCCGGTCGGCTCGAAAGCGGCGCTGATGGGACCGAACGGAGCCGGAAAGTCGACGCTGATCTCCTTATTGAACGGATTGGAATTGTCCCAGGCAGGGGAAGTGAGACTGTTCGGAGAGAAGGTCGACCGCCATAACGGGGAAAGGCTTCGCAGAAGGGTCGGCGTCGTGTACCAGGACCCGGACGACCAGATCTTCTCGACGACCGTGGAGGAAGACGTCGCGTTCGGCCCGCGCAATCTGGGGCTGCCCGCGGCGGAGGTCGAGGAGCGGGTAGAGACGGCGCTTCGCCAGGTCGGGATGGGCGAGATGAGAACCCGATCTCCGTTCGAGCTCAGCTACGGGCAGAAGCGCAGAGTCGCCATCGCCGGCGTGCTCGCGATGAGGCCGGACTTCATCATTCTCGACGAGCCGATGTCGTTCCTCGACCCGAGAGGCCGGGACGAGCTGCAGGCGCTGCTCGAAGACATGCAGCGTCAAGGCTTAACGATCTTGATCGCCACGCACGACGTCGACTTCGCGGCGGAATGGGCCGATCGGATTCTGCTCCTCAAGGACGGCAAGCTGCTCGCGAGCGGGACGACGGAGCTGCTCTTCGACGACGCGCTGATCGAGCAGGCGTCGCTGCATCTGCCTCGGTTGGCGCGCCCTTTCCGGATGCTGAGCGGCGCGGAGGGCTACCGTCCCCGTTCGGTGAAGGAAGCGGCGCAGCTGATCTGGAAGCTCGTCCGCATGGGCGGGGGCGCGGAAGCAGCGGAGAGCAAGCCGCGCCAGACGAAGGGGATGCCGCCTTCCTAAAGCGCGACGCGGGGTAAAGCGGTTGCAATTGGGCGTTTTCTCCAGCGGTGGGCGAGCGCATAAGAAAATGGGAGAGGTTGAATACTACATCTACGGTTCAATGTCACCTTTTTCCGATTGTACTAACGTTCGTCATAAAGGCCGGCAAGTCATTCGAAGCCGGCGGCCGCTGTGCGAATACACCAATGAAAGTGGGGCAACACGAGCATGAAAGCAACCGGGATTGTACGCCGTATCGATGACCTAGGCAGGGTCGTTATTCCAAAGGAAATTCGTCGCACGCTCCGGATCCGGGAGGGCGATCCGTTAGAAATTTTCGTGGACCGCGATGGCGAAGTCATCCTCAAAAAGTATTCCCCGATCGGGGAATTGGGCGATTTCGCCAAGGAGTACGCGGAATCCCTTTCCGAGAGCACGGGGCATATCGCCATGATATCCGATCGAGACACCTTCATCGCCGTGGCCGGCGCTTCGAAGAAGGAGTACCTCGACAAGGCGATCGGGAACGTCTTGGAGAACTGCATGGAGAATCGCAAAATCGTGCTGGAGTCCGGCACGGGCAATTACGAGGTGCTGAAGGACGGGAACGAGACGATCGGCGCCTTCGTCGTCGCCCCGATCGTCGCCGGCGGCGACCCGATCGGCACCGTCGTCCTCCTCAGCAAGGACGATCAAGTGACCATGGGCGAGATGGAGAGCAAGATGGTCGAGACGGCCGCGGGGTTCCTCGCGAAGCAAATGGAGCAGTAACGCGGCCTGACGGCTGCGGGAAGAAGTCCTCGGCGCCCTCCGGACGCTGAAGAAGCTTTGCGGAAGTATCGCGCGCACTCGCAAGACCCGGGCTATTGGACGCATCGAACGGATGCGGGGCTCGGGTCTTTTTTGCGCGGCGACGCTGTCGGCCGGCCTGCTGATAAAGCGATGACATCAACTTATCTGACGAGGGACGGACGTTTGCGCGATTCGCCGAAATAGCGTTCCCCCAGATCACTAGCTGATGCGCTTTATTCAAGCGAGAATCACCCGAAGCGAAGTGACGATGCGCGGGCACATTACAGGGTGACGCCGTTGCCGACTAGTTATAATCGATCCATTACACGCACGTTCGTCACCGCCACTAGCGATCTGTTTTGCGACCATGAGCACAGGACGTTCATCCCGAATAAATGGCACGATTCTACAATAATTTGCAAAATACGATTCCCAAGTCGCACATTTCTGGTATAATCAGGAACATAAGAAACACCGATAAAGGCAAACCCACCGCAAGGTGGGGGCGCAAAGTCATGGGTCCCACGTTGGATCGCCAGACCGCCGAAGTTGCAGCCGCATCGATCATTTACGTTGCCGCACGCTTAGGCGTAGCGGCTTTTTTCTTTTTTCGAATATCAAAAGGTAGAGGTGTGTAAGAGAATGAGGAAAAGTAGGCGCAGTGTCCGCAGTTTAGCTTTGGCAATCATCGTATCTTTGCTGTTTGGATTGGCTCCGGCCGCCGTATGGGCGGACGCGGCGAACAGGCTGGGCGACGCGTTTGCCGACTTGACCGCAGGCTCGGGCGGCGAAGCTTGGGTCGACGGGCCTGACATAACGGAAACGCCCCAATATTACACGTTTACCGGCGACAAGGTGCTCGAAGCGCATCCGGACGTCGGACCGATACGCTCAGGTTCAGGCGGACCGAACTTGAAGGCAGCCGACACGCCGGCTTATTTGACGGACGAGGACGAGAAAATGACGTTCTCGTGGAACGACACGCTTCAGAAGTGGATTGCCGCCCAGAAAGCCCAATACGGTGACCCGCAGGGAGCTCCGCCTTCGGGCTACACGGTCAAAGTGAAGCTGGAAGACGTGGCTCAGAAGAAGACCTATACGTTGGTCAACGATCGGGTTGACGTCAACGGTACGAATACATATGTATGGAAAGCGGTTGACGATACAGGGAAAGCTCTCCCAGATGGCTATTATTTCTGGGAGCTATCGGCGGATGCACCGGAAGTTACGTTCGTGAAGCCGCCGGCCAAACCTGGCGACGATCCGACGGAGACGCAGCTGACCGCTCCGAGCTACGATTCGGAGAAGCAATTGGTCGTGCTCGACCGGACCGCGCCGGACATCGTCGGCATCCATCCGCTCGGCGGAGGCCGTCTTGCCGTGGAAGCGCACGATTTCGTCGGCGGGTTGTCCAAGCTGACTGTTTCGGGTGCAGCTAACGTTTCGAAAACCTGGACTAGCAAACAACCGCTGCGCGACGCGGTTTCCTTCCAGCCAAGCGACGGGGAGACGCTGACGATTACCGCAACGGACGCAGCGAACCATGTTACGTCCGTCACGCTGCCAGCGTACCCGTACGTCTCGGGCACAGGCGACGCGGACAACGTGCCGCACGCGGACGGTGTCGTCTCCGGGCAGGACGTGCGCATCAACCTCGCCACCGGTAATGGAACCGAGAAGTTCGACGGGTTCATGCAGCAGCAGGCGGGCACCGATTTGAACTTTTATTTGACGTACAACCACCAGAACCGGATCAATGGGAAGCTCGGGTACGGTTGGAGCTTCAGCCTGGACTCTCGCCTAACCAAATGGGATGACGACAACATCACATGGCAAGGGTTCGACGGGACGTTGTATTGGTTTAAGAAGGTCGGCGATAAAGATTACGTTACCTATGCCAACGGGCAGCAGCAGCATTATCCGAACTTGAGGTTCGACCCAGATTCCAGCTCGGACGATAGAGATGCCTTCATTCTGGAGTGGCCGAATCAACTGCGCTACCGTTTCCATAACGACGGCCGCTTCTGGCTGATTCAGGATCGCTATACGACGCAGCTCTCTTTCCGGTGGGATGAAGTTTCGACCCCGTACGGAACGGATAATCGCATTACGGAAGTATGGGATCACAAACAGGGCGCGATCGCTTACTTTAACTACGCGCCGGATACAGGTGACCTCAAATCCACTGTCATTGCGGACGTCGATGGGCTCGGCAATGAGGTCGGCGGCAACAAACGCAAATTTTTCTTTCTCTACGACCAAGACGGCATGATGATCGGTTACCGTGCGCCTTCGCCCGTTCCGGCACAACCCGAACTCGGTAAAATGACCCGTTTCGTCTACGACAAACTGCTGCACCGGATCGTCAAAGTCATCGATAATGGTACGAACGATCCTGCAATCGAGGGAGAAACGCCGAAATCCGTCACGACCGTCTGGTCGTATGACCATCAGAACCGCGTCACCCGCATGAGCTTGACGCGCACCCAAGACAATACGGAAGAATTCCTGAGCGCCGACTACGATTCGAACACTGCGACGGTCGGTCAGCCGGGACGTAGCTATAAGTTGTCTTGGGATGCCGCTATGCATCCGACGGAGATGACGGAAACGGTGCAGACCGCGGATGGACCGCAGCAGGCGACCACGACGTACGCCTACAGCGGGAACAATCTGATCCGCATGACGGATCCGCTGAACCGTACCACAAGATACCGCTACAACGACGCCGACAACGTGATCGCGGAGCAGAGCCCGTCCGGGCGCATCATGCATTACGTTTACGACGAGGACCAAGACCTGATCGAAGAGACGGGGCCGCTCGACTATGACGTGAAGTACGATCTGGAGAAAGCCTTCCGCAAAATCCTGAAGCGCACGACGACGCAGCAGGCGGTCGACCCGGCCGGAGTGAATGACGATGCGCAAATCGTAACGGTTGAAGAGTACGACAGCTTGGGGCAGCTTTCCAAACGCACCGATGCCGAAGGCAACGTTTTCACCTATACGTATGACGTGAACGGTTTCGTCACTTCGGACGGCTCCCGCAATACGTACGTGAACGATCAGAACGGCAACCAGCGGACCATCACGACGGATGCCGGCACAGCGGACAAAACGGTGGTGACGCAAACGTTTGATGGCATCGGTAATTTGAAGCACCGCGAAAGTCCGACGGGCCTGGTCGAAGACTTCGAGTATGACGCTTGGGGTCGAACGACGAAGGCCACTCAGACGGACAAGAACGATGCAACTCAATCGATCGTTCAAAACTATCAATACGACGATGGCGGGAACCTGATCGAGCAATCGGATGGGTTAACGAAGACGACATATAAAGTAGACGGCGCAGGGAATGTTTTGTCGCAGGTGATGGTGCCTCTCGAGGAAGGTACGGCAGGCCAGCGGGAGGAAACATTCGAGTACGACAGCCGCGGGCTTGTCGTAAAGCGTACCGACTCGCGGGGCGAGACGACCGAGACATGGTTCAACAAAGCCGGGCAACCGGTTAAGACAGTCGTGTCGCCGGACAACTTGACGACAACAATCGAATACGATGCAACGGGACGGCAGAAGGCGGTCATCGCCGCGGACGGCGGACGGGTCGAATACGTCTACGACGCGTGGGATCGGGTCGTTCAGCAGAAGCAGTTCGTCAAGTCGGTGTTCCCGGGTAATGTAACGGCGACTTCCGGCGACATGACGGAGAAAATCGCGGTGACCGAGAGCCGGTACGACAGCGCCAGACGCCTCGTCGAAGAGAAACGCCCGAACGGGTCATGGATGCGCTACGTCTACGACGGCAATGGACAAGTGACGGATGCCTCCGTAGGCGGGCCGATTCCGCAATGGAACGGGGCGTTGCTGAAGACGGGTGAGGACGACGCGTGGTATGAAGGCAACGAGATTCTTCAGAGTCAGCAATATACGTACGACAAGCTGGGCCGCATGCTCAGTTCGACGGACGGTAAAGGGAACAAGACGGAATACCGCTATTCGGGGCGCACCGTCGAGACTTTGACCCCGGCCGTGGATGCAAGCGGAGTGGCCGCCGTATATTCGCGCAAGGATTCTTACGATGCCGCGGGGCAACTTGTACGTACCGTCTCCGAAGCGGGAGACGTGTCGACGTTCGAGTATAACGCTTTTGGCGGGAACGAGCGTTCGGTGAACGAAGAAGGGCAAGTCGTCGCGTCCAAGCTGGATGCGTACGGACGCATGACGGAGCGGACCGAGGCGGTCGATCTCTCCGGGGCCGTCCAGAAGTTTGAGTATACGAACGATGCGTGGGGCAACGTGCGCGAGGAGCGCCGCCAGTTGAACGGCAGCGAATGGGCGACGACGACCTACAGCTATACGCCGCAAGGGGATCTCGCGCGGAGCGTATCGTCTTCGGGGCTTGTTACGATTAACGCCTACGATAAGCACGGCCGACTGACGCAATCGATCGATCGCAACGACGGCGGAAGCGGGGCTTCCGGAGACCGCGTGACGGGGTATTTCTATGACGCCTTGGGTCGCCAAGCGAAGGTTACGGCGCCGGACGGCGGCCAGTCGCAGACGGTCTACGACACGGCCGGCAACGTGTTGCTGTCCATCGATAGCCTCGGCAACATTACCGAGTATCGCCACGACCTCGCGGGCGTGACGACGGAGACGATTCAGTACAGGGAAGGCACGACACAGCTTAACTCGGGGAATATTAGCGCCGTTACGCGCAGCGTCTTCAATGGCGCGGGCAATGCCGTCGTGACGCAGGATCCGAACGGCAATGTTGTCCGGTCTATTTTCGACAGTGTCGGGGCTATAGTGCAAGAAACGCATTACGAGAGCCCGGCCCTATCCAGCGAACAGATCGTTAACGCGTATCGCTACGATCCGCGCGGTTTCATGATCGCCTCCGTGGACGGCAACGGCCATACGACGACGTACGCGTACGACGCCGAGGGGCAGCAGACGATGGAGACCGACCCGGTCGGCCATTACGCGAAGTACGAATATAGCAAGACAGGGTTCATGACGGCGGAGCGCCGTCCGCTTGGGCGCGATACGGAATGGACGTACGATTATCGCGGGAACAAGCTTACCGAGAAAGACGCGCTTGGGCAGATTCAACGTTTCAACCTGGACTTGGATGGCCGCACGGATACGGAATTCAACCGACTGGGAGAAGCGACGCAGTACGACTATGATGCGGCCGGGCGGGTTACGTCCAAGACGACCCCGAACGCCGGCGTATTCTCTTATCAGTACGATGCCGCCGGGAACAAGCTGGAGGAAGTCCGTCCGGTGTACGGTGCCGTCAGCTATGACTACGATAAGCGAGACAGCTTGACGGCTGTCGTCGAGCCGCAGGCGAACACGCATTATACGTACGACTCGGAGCTGAACCGGACGAGCCAGCAGGATGGCAACACGCAGCTGACTTCTTACGATTACGACGCGCTCGGCCGCCGTCTGCAGAAGGTCGTCGTCAGACCGGAGAGCGGACAGGATGTTTTCGAATATCAATACGATCCTAATGGCAACGTCGTGCTCGAGAGAAAACCGGGCGGCTTGACGACGACTTATCGCTACGACTTCATGGATCGCAAGACTCGGGAGGATTATAGCGACGGCACATGGGTGGCCTATACGTACGACAAGGCGGGGAACGTGCTGTCGAAGTCGAACGCCGATGGGACGGTAACCTACGCGTACTACGAGAACAACCAGCTCAAGGGCGTCGTCTATCCGAACGGAGACACCGTCGGGTACGAATATAACGAGAACGGCGAGCTGTCTGCGGAGACGACGAACGGTAAGAGAACCGAAGTCGTGAACGATGCCGCAGGACGTCCGACGAGCTACACGGATTCGAACGGGCATACGTATACGTACGAGTACGACGCGGATGGCTACGTGACGGGCATCAAGTATCCGAACGGCACGGTCACATCGATCGGGTATCAACCGGGACACCTTGTCGGCACGCAGCAGACGGCGGATGCGAGCGGCACGGGACTGCACGCTAGCAGCTATACGTATAACGCTCGCGATTTTATTACCGGGATGCAAGATCATCAGGACAAGTCCGGCTACGCTTATAATGATCGCGAGCAGTTGATCCGCGTCGAGACGCCGGAAGGCGACGTCATGCAGTACGAGTACGACGGCGCGGGCAACCGGACCGTCCGCAAGACGACGATTCAGGGCGTGGCGGAGGACAAGAACAAGGTCATAACGTCGGACGAGCTCGTCGAGATGGTGCTTGCCTCGTTCGGCATGAAGGTGCCTGAACAAGCGGAAGAGCCTTCCGAGCCGGGGAATGATGATCCTTGCACGGACAAGGGCAATAACGGCAATGCCTACGGCCATGACAAAGATAACGGCAACGGTAACGGCAAGAAGGATGCGTCGATCGACGGCGTGAAGATTGCCTCCACGAGCATGGATTTCCTAGCTGCGAACGGCAATGGCGGCGGGAATGGCAACGGCAATGGTGGCGGGAACAGTGACGGCAACGGAAATGGTAATAGCGGTGGGAATGGAAATGGAAACGGAAATGGAAATGGCAATGGTAACGGTAACGGCAATGGTAACGGCAAGGACAAAGAGTCGAACGCAGCCGATGGCTGCGGCAATGGCAACGGCAAAGGGAACGGCCAAGGCTGGATGAAAGCGCTGGAGAACGGCAACGGCAAGAAGCTGGGGCTGTATAAGAAGCTGAGCAAGTTGAACGGATCGGATCTAGAGATCGATTCGCTGTTCGAGACCGGCAAAATCGAGCATCTCCTCGCTGCTGTCGATAACATCGTCAACGGCGAAGTCAACCTGCCGCCGGGCGAGCAAACGAAGCTTTTTGAACGGATTCGTTCCGTCGGCAAAGGATATACCGTCATCGGCACGAAATATACGTATAACTCTCGTAATCAGCTCGTTCATCGCGAGAATCTGATCCGTTACGAGGAATACGACTACGCGTACGATGCCGCAGGCAGCTTGCTGACCGACAGCCGCAGCAAGTACGAGTGGAACGCCCGCGGGCAACTGACGAAAGTCACGTTCCCGGACGGCTTCGGCGAGAAATACACGTACGACATGCTCGGCCGCCGCGTCACCAAGACGCAATTCAATCACACCGGCAGCGATCAACAGACGACAACCTATCACTACAAGGGCGACACGTGGGCGCTGACCGAAGAGATCGTAAGTGGCGATAGCGACGACGGCGAATCTAGCAAAACGTACACGTACGACGCGAACGATAGACCGCTGTCGATTACATTCAAAGGCGAGACGTTCTGGTACGTCTACAACGGCCACGGCGACGTCATGGCGCTCACCGATGAAAAAGGCGAAGTCGCCGCCCGTTACGAGTACGACGCATGGGGTCTCGTCACCCGCATGTACAACCGCTACGGCGAGCGCGTCCGCGAAGGCATCGGCTGGATAGGCGACCTTGGCACCGGCAACGGTACCCCGGGCTCCATGCAAGGGCCGGAAGACGGTAGCGGTAATATCGATCCGGACTATCATCCGGGGATTGGCAACCAAGATAAGACCAACGGAAACGGTAACGGTAAAGGCAATGGTAAAGCGAAAGATCAGAGCCAGAGCTCGACCACCGAGACAAGCGCCACCGTTGAAGAAGCTACACCAGCAATGGGCGGAATCACGCTGGACAGCATTTTAACCGACGATACCGCCGAGCCATCCGAAGACATCACGACGGATCTCGTGAAAGAGAACCCGATCCGCTACGCCGGTTACTATTGGGAACGGAAGACGCAATACTACTATCTCCAAGCCCGTTACTACGACCCTCGCCCGGCTCGGTTTATTAGCGAGGATACGTATGAGGGTAAGGTTAACAATCCGCTTAGTTTGAATCTCTATACGTATGTGGAGAATAATCCGTTGAAATATACGGATCCAAGTGGGCATAGTGCCTGTGACGAGAATGGAGAAAATTGTGTTCGTCCAACTCCTCCGCAACAACCTAAACAAGATAGTGATAGTAATAAGTCGACCTATAGCGAAACATACACTTATGTAGACAAAAATGGGAATACTGTAAAAAAACAATGGAAAATTTCTGATGAAGAATTCGAGAATTCAAGCGCACTTGATTTGGAACAGATATCTGAGATACTAAACAAACGCAATTCTGAATTAGTAAAAAGAGGTTTCGACAAAGCCATACACGAATTTGCAGTTAAGAAAAAAGTAAATCCAAAGGTGATATTAGCGACACTTGCACAAGAGCAAAATTGGGTCAAAAATGGAAGATATGACAAAGCTTTTGGAGTTGGCCCAGGTGGAAATCCCTCATCATTTGCGGAAAATGAAAAGGGGGGTCTGGCAATAGTAGTAAATACGTATATTAAACATTATAAAATAGGTAAAAAAATGGAGGTAAACGGTGGTTTAAAGCCTATGCTTGTAAATCGCGACATGAAACCTTATCCTGAGACCACTGCTGTTTTCGGAAAAAAAACCAAGGACTGGCAAAAGAAAAATCCCAAATATGTTAAATACATGGAGAAAGGACAATATGTATTACCCGTAAACGCTGTAATGTACGCAAAGTTAAAATACACGCCATGGGTTGATTTTCCACCACAAAGTTCGCATCCATTAGATGATTGGCATAAAATATTCATGTCTTTTTAAAGGATGGTGATTTGAAATGAACGCTTTGAGAATACTAATTTTTTTAATAGTGATTGTTTTGCAATCTTCTTGCTTAAATAAGAATGGTAATGATATTACTCAGCAAACACAGCAAACAAGCGAGCAAGTACAAAGTAAAGAATCAACTAATAATGTACCTACATCAAGTAATTACTCCAAGCCCAATGATAGTAATAATACCTTTGAAGTTATCCATCAATTTTTGAATATCAAGAGGGGAGATGCTCTCAAATTATCAAAAACTGATAGTAGTGAAGATACGATTGCAATTATGGAGTCACATATGACTTTTCCATGTGTATTCGTTGAAAATTTAGGAGTTACCATTATTTATCCGGATTTTTCGGAAGATTCATTCCCTGTATACATTTTGATAAATTCAGACACGAATAGTAGCGGTATCAGTGTAAGAGATGCAAAGCCGGGTATGAACTTCGCGGAAATAAAGAAGATAATGGGAGAAAAAAAAGTGAAAAAAACTTGGATATCTTCCGAAGAAATTACGGCCTACGCTTTGGAGTATATTGATAATGGATTCAACTTCAGTTTCCAATCCGATCAGGAAGATGGTGAAGCATCAGAACTATATATTTCTGAAGTATAATTTCTCTTGAACTTAATTGGTTTAGGCATTGTTGCCACATGCGAGTGTAACAACTCCATGTGGTTTCTTTTTGCCTCAGCACTTCAATAGAGATCAGTTCAAATAGAAAAACCGTCCGACAGCGGTTCAGTCTGGACCTGAACGGCCGCACGAATACGGAATTCAACCGTCTGGGAGAAGCGACGCAGTACGATTACGATTTAGCCGGGCGGGTCACGTCCAAGACGACCCCGAACGCCGGCGTGTTCTCGTATCGTTACGATGCCGCGGGGAACAAGCTGGAGGAAGTCCGTCCGGTGTACGGCGCCGTCAGCTATGACTACGATAAGCGGGATAGCCTGACGTCGGTCGTCGAGCCTCAGTCGAACACGCATTACACGTACGACTCGGAGCTGAACCGGACGAGCCAGCAGGACGGCAATTCGCAGCTGACTTCTTACGATTATGACGCGCTCGGCCGCCGTCTGCAGAAGGTCGTCGTGAGACCGGAGAGCGGACAGGATGTTTTCGAATATCAATACGATCCTAACGGCAACGTGGTGCTCGAGAGAAAACCGGGCGGCTTGACGACGACTTATCGCTACGACTTCATGGATCACAAGGTTCGGGAAGATTATAGCGACGGCACATGGGTGGCCTATACGTACGACAAGGCGGGGAACGTGCTGTCGAAGTCGAACGCAGACGGCACGGTAACTTACACGTACTACGAGAACAACCAGCTCAAGGGCGTCGTCTATCCGAACGGAGACACCGTCGGGTACGAGTACAACGAGAACGGCGAGCTGTCTGCGGAGACGACGAACGGCAAGAGAACCGAAGTCGTGAACGATGCCGCAGGACGCCCGACGAGCTACACGGACTCGAATGGGCATACGTATACGTACGAATACGACGCGGATGGCTATGTAACGGGCATCAAGTATCCGAACGGCACGGTCACGTCGATCACGTACAAGCCGGGTCATCTCGTCGCCTCGCAGCAGACGGCGGATGCGAGCGGTACGGGGCTGCATGCTAGCAGTTATGCGTATAATGCGCGCGATTTTATAACCGGGATGCAGGACCATCAGGATAAGTCAGGGTATGCGTATAACGATCGCGAGCAATTGATCCGCATCGAGACGCCGGAAGGCGACGTCATGCAGTACGAGTACGACGGCGCGGGTAACCGGACCGTCCGTAAGACGACGATCCGGGGAGTCGCGGAAGATAAGATGAAGGTCATTACGTCGGACGAGCTCGTAGAGATGGTGCTCGCTTCGTTCGGCATGAAGATGCCTGAACAAGCGGAAGAGCCTTCCGAGCCGGGGAATGATGATCCTTGCACGGACAAGGGCAATAACGGCAATGCCTACGGCCATGACAAAGATAACGGCAACGGTAACGGCAAGAAGGATGCGTCGATCGACGGCGTGAAGATTGCCTCCACGAGCATGGATTTCCTAGCTGCGAACGGCAATGGCGGCGGGAATGGCAACGGGAATGGCGGAGGGAACAGTGGCGGCAACGGAAATGGTAATAGCGGTGGGAATGGAAACGGAAACGGAAATGGCAACGGTAACGGCAACGGTAACGGCAACGGTAACGGCAATGGTAACGGCAAGGACAAAGAGTCGAACGCAGCCGATGGCTGCGGCAATGGCAACGGCAAAGGGAACGGCCAAGGCTGGATGAAAGCGCTGGAGAACGGCAACGGCAAGAAACTGGGGCTGTATAAGAAGCTGAGCAAGTTGAACGGATCGGATCTAGAGATCGACTCGCTGTTCGAGACCGGCAAGATCGAGCAC
Source organism: Cohnella suwonensis (assembly GCF_042655365.1). Taxonomy (NCBI): domain Bacteria; kingdom Bacillati; phylum Bacillota; class Bacilli; order Caryophanales; family Paenibacillaceae; genus Cohnella; species Cohnella suwonensis. The sequence continues at coordinate 54,983 of NZ_JBHSMH010000062.1, forward strand.
ATCCTTGCCGCCATCGATAACATCGTCAACGGCGAAGTAAACTTGCCACCGGGCGAGCAAACGAAGCTTTTTGAGAGAATCAGAGAAGTCGGCAAAGGATATACCGTCATCGGCACGAAATATACGTATAACTCTCGTAATCAGCTCATTCATCGTGAGAATCTGATCCGTTACGAGGAATACGACTATAAGTACGATGCCGCAGGCAGCTTGCTCACCGACAGCCGCAGCAAGTACGAGTGGAACGCCCGCGGGCAACTGACGAAGGTCACGTTCCCGGACGGCTTCGGCGAGAAATACACGTACGACATGCTCGGCCGCCGCGTGACCAAGACGCAATTCAACCACACCGGAAGCGACCAACAAACGACGACCTATCACTATAAGGGCGATACATGGGTGTTGACCGAAGAAGTCGTAAGCGGCGATGACGACGAGGAATCTAGCAAATCGTATACGTACGACGCGAACGATCGACCGCTGTCGATTACATTCAAAGGCGAGACGTTCTGGTACGTGTACAACGGCCACGGCGACGTCTTGGCGCTTACCGACAAGGACGGTAAAGTCGCGGCTCGCTACGAGTACGACGCATGGGGACTCGTTACCCGCATGTATAACCGCAACGGCGAGCGCGTCCGCGAAGGCATCGGCTGGATCGGCGACCTCGGCACCGGCAACGGCACCCCGGGCTCCATGCAAGGGCCGGAAGACGGCAGCGGCAATATCGATCCGGACTATCATCCGGGGATCGGCAATCAGCCTAGTACCGATGCCGCCACGACTGAATCCAGCGCATCGGCCGCCGAAGCGACAACGGATTCGACGGGCATTACGGCGCTGGACGCCATCCTGACCGACGACACCGTCGAGCCGACCGCAGACATCACGACGGATCTTGTGAAAGAGAATCCGATTCGCTACGCCGGCTACTATTGGGATCGGAAGACGCAATACTACTATCTCCAAGCTCGCTATTACGACCCTCGCCCGGCTCGGTTTATTAGTGAGGATACGTATGAGGGGGAGATTGAAAAGCCTCAGAGCTTGAATCAGTATGTTTATGTTGAGAATAATCCGGTGAATTATGTCGATCCTACGGGGCATCAGCTTGCTTCTCCAGAAGGGCCTGGTGAAAAAAATAATTTAGGGACACGTTACAATGCCACGTTTCAAACTATTAATGCCCAAATTGCTGCCCTACTTCCAGCGCAATACAAAGAAAGAATAAGACTTGAGCTGATACAATTAGAAGCAGATATGTCTTATGCTCGTGAAGCTGGTACGAAAAACAATGTATACTGGGTAATCAAAAAATACTGGGGGATAAAATTTAAATATCCATGGGATGCTCCTCCATATAAACAAGAAAAGTCTCCTAGGGTTATTCCTTTTGACAAGAATAATGAACGATTTAAATACTTTTTTATTCTAGCTACCAAAACAAGTAAATATAATTCCGAAAATTCAGATGGCATGGCAAAATTAGCTACAAAGAAACTGATGGGGTATTGGGAAGAATATTATGATAATGAAGGATTTGAGTGGTATCAATATACACTTGCAGCGGGGGAGGCAGCAAATCTAGGGGGGTTATCTGGAAAATCTTCTCCACCAGTTCCAAAGCCCGCTGGTGGAGGTGGCCCTAGTACTACAGTAGTCAGAGTAAAGGAGATACTCCCTAAGAGTGCGGGGAATGGTAGTACAGGTAGGAATCTTCTCAACTCTACAAATCCCCAAGATTTCCTAGACGAAGCGTTAGGGCGACAGGGTATGACAACTGTACCCAAGGGGCTTAAAGAGACTTGGACAGCAGATGGTTATGTATACGAGGTAAGAATACACCCTAGCAATAGTCAACACACCAATGCTGGAAGTATTTATCGAGTTTCAAGAAAGTCAGCCCCGAGTTCTGACCCTAAAGTACAGGGAAGTGGCACTGAGTATTTGGGGACGGATGGAAAGTGGTACAAGGAAAGTACCTTGAAAGAGACCTATAGGGACGGAACCCAAAACCCCAATTTTAATGCTACCGGAGCAAAGAACACACACATTGATTTACCATAGGAGATGATTTTTCTGTTTTTAATGAGTTTAGAAGAGGTTAATTCAGAGATTGACAAAATCAATGCTTATTTAAGTCAATGTTTATGGATGGATTTTGAGTTTTGTCGTATGAACGCAGGGCAAATTGTTTTATCAGGCAGCATAGATCAAAGCAGTAACGAGTATGCGATAGATATTGAATTTGAACAACCGTATTTTGTTTCTACTTTGTTTTTATGGCATACGGATACGTCCAAAGTATTTATTGAATTAGCAAATGCTGATGAAACAATTGAAATGAATCAAAAGTACAAGGTAGAGTTTGGGAATTACATCTTTAAAATAGGTGTGGAAGATTTTGAAAGCCCACCGATTTTCGTGGCAGCAAAAAAAATATCATGTAAAATTCTAAACGATAATCCTTTTCCAAAACATTAGGGCCAATACGGAAGCACTCGACAGGCCGCTTCCCCACTCACAGCCTGCCGCAAGCGACTGGCAAGCGCAGCACCGCCAGCACGCTCACGGGCGGCCAACCCGCCGCCCTCCGGGCGAGCCACGCCTACCGGCGATCCCAAACCTGGGCGCTCCGCTCGCTTCTCCGCTCCTGCTTTTTTACTTCGCGTTTGGGGATGGGGCTGACGAAGCAAGCGTACCGGATAGGGATTTCGCCTTTCAAAGCGGTTTACAGTAGGAAGGCTGGAAGATCACGCAAATCGGTTGTAATGAAAGTAGGGCCGAAATGGCCTACGAACGGAAAGGGCTTGGAATCCACCACCTCTTTTTTCTGCGATGCAAGAGCATCGAATCGGGAGAAGGGAGGTGCGGCTACCAAGCCCTTTTGTTCTGAGCGACTGTTTTTCGGTATATTATCTTTTTTAGACCGATTCGCGGTCTTTCCGGCCGAATGCGAGACTGCATAACGGGACGAATACGACACCGTAGGTCGCCAAGCGAAGGTTACGGCGCCGGACGGCGGCCAGTCGCAGACGATCTACGACACTTCCGGCAACGTTCTCTTGTCTATCGACAGCCTGGGCAACATTACCGAATATCGCCACGACCTCGCGGGCGTGACGACGGAGACGATTCAGTACAGGGAAGGCACGACGCAGCTGAATCCGGGGAATATTAGCGCGGTCACGCGCAGCGTCTTCGATGGCGCGGGCAATGCAGTCGTGACGCAGGATCCTAACGGCAACGTGGTCCGGTCTATTTTCGATAGTGTCGGGGCTATGGTGCAAGAAACGCATTACGAGAGCCCGGCCCTATCCAGCGAACAGATCGTTAACGCGTATCGCTACGATCCGCGCGGTCTCATGATCGCCTCCGTGGACGGCAACGGCCATACGACGACATTCGCGTACGACGCTGAAGGGCAGCAGATGATGGAGACCGATCCGGTCGGCCATTACGCGAAGTACGAATACAGCAAGGCAGGGTTCATGACGGCGGAGCGCCGTCCGCTTGGGCGCGACACGGAATGGACGTACGATTATCGCGGAAATACGCTAACGGAGAAAGACGCCTTGGGGAACGTCCAACGGTTCTCCTTGGACTTGGATGGCCGCACGGATACGGAATATAACCGGTTGGGAGAAGCGACGCAGTACGACTATGATGTCGCTGGGCGAGTCACGTCCAAGACGACCCCGAACGCCGGCGTGTTCTCGTATCGTTACGATGCCGCCGGGAACAAGCTGGAGGAAGTCCGTCCGGTGTACGGTGCCGTCAGCTATGACTACGATAAGCGAGACAGCTTGACGGCGGTCGTCGAGCCGCAGGCGAACACGCATTATACGTACGACTCGGAGCTGAACCGGACGAGCCAGCAGGACGGCAATACGCAGCTGACCTCGTACGATTACGACGCGCTCGGCCGCCGTCTGCAGAAGGTCGTCGTGAGACCGGAGAGCGGACAGGATGTTTTCGAATATCAATACGATCCTAACGGCAACGTGGTGCTCGAGAGAAAACCGGGCGGCTTGACGACGACTTATCGCTACGACTTCATGGATCGCAAGACTCGGGAAGAGAATACTTAAGCTGATCCGGCTGTGGTTAACGGCAGGTGTGATGAAAGACGGAGAGGTGCATGAAACCGTCCTAGGAAGTCCACAAGGCGGGGTCATTAGTCCCTTACTTGCGAATCTATACCTCCACTATCTCGACACAATCTGGACGAAGCAGTTTGCACACGTAGGCACACTCGTCCGTTATGCGGACGATCTGGTCATTCTCTGTCGGTACAAAGAACAAGCGATGGAAGCGATAAGCGTACTGAAGACGGTGTTTCAGAAACTGGAGTTGACGATGAATACAAGCAAGTCCAAACTCGTCAACCTGTGGGCAGGCAAAGAAGGATTCGACTTTCTGGGTCATACCCACCGGCGAATGCCGTACTGGGGAAAGAACGGGAAAGTGATCTATTTCCTTCGAAGCATCCCTTCCAAGAAGGCAATGAAGAAGATGCGAGATCGGGTGAGAGTAGAGCTCGCACCGCGTACACGACTAGGATGTTCACTGGGAGATTTAATCAAGCGGCTGAACCCGATTATACAAGGGTGGAAGAACTACTACGCAGAGATTGATCCCAATATGGCTAGGGTTTTTCTGGCAAAGGTGGATTGGCACATCCGCAGACGAATGAGTCTATGGTGGAACAAGAAGCATAAGAAAAGAAAAGCCAGCCGAGTTAATGTGTACGCTCTTCTACCCAAAGTCGGACTGAAAACCGTAGCGTACTAGGGATAGCCGTACTGAGCAAGGTGAAGAACGTCGGAAAGCCGTATGCGGGAAAACCGCACGTACGGTTTGATGAGAAGGGGCTGGTAAACCCAGCCTTTTACTCTACAAAAATATACTAAATCTATGAGGTGATTAAATTAATGGAAAATCAATTGGCAGGATTGTACCAAGAAATAGCTCAAAAAATTAATTCTATGATACCAACTAGTTGGGATGAATTTTATTACCTTGGAGAAGTAGAAGAAGGAAAATCGAGTTGGTCATCAACTTTCTATTTTGTTGAATCGAATACTAACACAATTGTAGATGGTAATGATATTCCAACGAAATACAATGTTTCTCAACAAATTTATGACGAATTACTCTCCGAATTAAGTGGTCTTTTGCTTATATTGTATAAATGCTTTGAAGATAATGAACAGACATTATGGGAGCAAGTTAGTTTAACAGTGAGCAGTAGTGGCAAATTTAATGTTGATTTTCTTTATGAAGTTATAAATGAAAATGATGGAGGACAGTTACAGAGAGAAATTGTTTGGGCATATGAAACGTTTGGTTTCGTGCCTACAGAGGGAAGTTATTCAAGAAGAGTACTGGATAAGTATTTAAAGGAAAAAGACAACAATAATTCGCAGTAAAATCTTACTTTAAAATTTTTCGTGACTCTCTAGCAAGGCCACATGCGAGTGTAATTCCATGTGGTTTTCTTTTGCCACTGTCAAAACTGAATAAGAAAGCATGTATTTTGGTCATAAGGCTGCCGATATAGTAGATGAAAGGGTTTTTCTGGAAAGTTATTGTATTTATATGGCGGAGGGGCAGATGCAGAGAACAGGGATCAAAGGCGTATTGTTAATCTATTTACTATCCAATATTTGGATTCTACTAAGTAACGCTGGATCCTTTTTCTTGGAGTCGTTCATCTTATCTACACCCGCATTGGATATGATACAGAGTTCCATGGTGGACAGCGCGAATGCGCATGCGATTATAGGGATTACCGGAATTCTGACAATTGTATTTCTCTTCGCGAAGAAATCCTACAGTCCAGTGTTTATTGTGATCATCGAGGCGTTCAGGGTAGGGATATGGGCGTATGTGTTTGTTTCATCGGATATCGAGGTGACGGAACTGTCAGCGTTTATCGTTAGGGCCGGAGTAGGCTTGGTTTGGATTTTTTACTTTGTTAGGTCGAATCGGGTTCGTGAAACCTATGCTTGATGAGCTCATTGATGTAATCGGCTCGCGCATCTAGGCTTGAAAATTTGAGTTCAAGGAGAATCCGCGAATGGACGACCGAATGACGGACGTAGCAAAAAAACCGAAATGGCCGGCACTGTTTATCGTTGTTGGCACTCTTGTATTATTGTTGTTCCCTATAAACATTCTTGGATACTATAAGCGGGAGATTACGCCGTTTTTCTCGGGAGGGAATTTTTCCTTCATGTTTGATTTCTCGGTTCCATGGGCGATTCTTCTTCTTGTGGAGTTAATTGTGCTGCCTCTCCTGGCTTGTCTTTCTTTATTGAATATCTTGCTGCTCTTCAAGAAACATAAAAGTTTCCCGGCGATGCTTAAGGGTTTGTTTATCGCGTATTTGGTCTTGATGGTTCTGGATTTGTTCGCGAATCAAGTCATATCCGAAGCGACCGACGCGTATAAGGACGTTATCTACAAAGATATTTACCGGAATATCTTCAGAACCTTGCTTTACGTCGTCGTGACGGTCCCTTTTCTATACTTCTCCGATAACGTGAAGAAGACTTATGCAAGAGTCGGGGATAACCCTCGGATAGATTCATGAGCGAGCGTGCGCTAATCATGAGTCGGGAGAAGTAAGCGGCGAGGAAATCCGACTAATGACAAAAAGCACGATCCGCCTTATGATGGAAGTGCATCTCATTCCAATAGTATCCAAACTAAAGGCAATGCTACCGTTCAGGTACAACCTCGATGAAACCGGGGTTGTGCCTTTTTTGCGTTCGCGGAGCTTGGGCCGACGGTCGACGGGGAGGACAAGAAATAATGACGATTCGAAAAAAAGAGTTTTACGCGCAGCTGTATAAGCTCGCGATTCCCATTGCGGTGCAGAGCTTGGTGATGTCGCTGCTTTACTTGACGGACCAGCTCATGGTCGGCCAGCTTGGAGACGCGGCGATCGCGACGGTTGGGATGGCGAGTAAAGTATACGGCGTAATAGGCGTCGTCTTATCGGGATTGGCGACAGGCGTATCCGTATTCGCGGCCCAGTATTGGGGAATGCGCGACCGGGAGGGCGTATCGAAGTTTCTTGGATTAGGGTTGATAGTCGGAACGGTGCTGTCGCTCGGGTTCGCGTTGCTCGTATTCGGCTTTCCGGAGGCGATTCTGGGCGCGTTCACGACGGATGCTCGGGTGCTCGACGAAGGCCGCTCGTTCATTCGGATCGCGGCGATCAGTTACGTGCCGACGATGCTGACGCTGCTCTATTCCGCGATCATGCGCAGCACCGGCCATACGAAGTACCCGATGGTGGCTAGCATTGTCGTCGTCGGCATTAACGTCGTCCTGAATTATTTGCTTATTTTCGGCCATGCCGGCTTTCCCGAGCTCGGTCTGGAAGGGTCGGCGATCGCGACGCTGATCTCGAAGACGATCGAATGCGCGCTCATCATCGGAGCGGTATACCGTTACCGGCTGCCGGGGGCGGTCAGTCCGGTCCGGCTGTTCCGCGTTCCAAGGGACATCGTCTCGAAATTCGCGCGAACGACGTATCCGATCGTGCTGGCGGAGCTCGTCTGGGTGCTAAGCGAATTCGCGTATTCGGTCATCTACAGCCGGATGGGGACGACGGAAATGACGGCGATGACGTTGTCGTTCCCGCTTCAAGGCTTAAGCATCGGCTTGTTAACGGGATTGAGCGGAGCGGCGGCAATCATGGTCGGAAACAAGCTGGGCGCGGGAGACAAGGAAGAGGCTTACGATATCGCCGTTCGTTGCATTAGGTTCGGCCTGTGGTTCTCGTTGGCGTTCGGAGCGGTGATGGCCGCGTTGTCGCCGTTTTACGTGTCGTTGTTTAACGTCTCGCCGGAAGCGAACCGACTTGGTACGTACGTCATCTGGGTGTTCGCCGGATTCATGTGGGTCAAGGTGTCCAACATGATCATCGCGGGCGGCATTCTGCAGAGCGGGGGCGACGGCAAGTTCGTCTTCGCGATGGAGTCGATCGTCACTTGGGCGGTCGGCGTACCGCTCGGGCTGCTGCTCTCGTTCGTATGGAAGCAACCGGTGTTCTGGGTTTACTTCTTCCTGTCGTTGGAGGAAGCCGTTCGGCTCGCTTTCGGTCTGTTGCGCATCCGCAGCCGCAAGTGGATGAAGCAGTTGACCGCTTAGCCGTCGCAAGGGCCTTCCCCTGGCGGGCAAGCTTTTGTACGCCGCGGCTTTAGATTATAATCGAATCACGAACCATGCATCGGAGAGCGGGAAGCGGGAACGGGTTGTCGTCAGTCTCGGGAATGGGGAAAACATCGGATGAAAATCGAAATCGAGCCTCGGCAAGCCGGAAAAAAAGCGTTGTGGCAAGGAGCGGCGTTACTCGGCGGGGCGGCGCTGTTGTCGAAGGTGATCGGCACGTTGCAGAAGATCCCCTTGCAGAACGTCGCCGGGGACGAAGTATTCGGCCTGTATAGCGCGGTATACGCGCTGGCGATCATGTGGATGACGCTTGCCGCCGCCGGCGTACCGGTCGCGGTCAGCGCGCTCGTGGCGGACCGGACGGCGCGGGAAGACGAAGAAGGGGCGCAGCGGGTGTTGCGATGGGCGCTCGGGCTGCTCGGCGCAAGCGGACTCGTCATGTTCGCCGTGCTGTGGCTGGGCGCGGACGTGTTCGCGGGATGGATGAAGCTGGACGATGCGGCGCCGGCGATTCGGATGTCGTCGCTCGCCTTGCTGTTCGCCCCGGCGACGGCGGTGCTTAGAGGGTACGAGCAAGGGCGCATGCGGATGCTGCGGCCCGCCGTCTCACAGCTCGCCGAGCAGACCGCCCGCGTGGCGTTCATGCTTGCGGCGTTGTTCATCGCGGTGGGCGCCGCTTGGTCGGCACCGGCGACGGCCGCGGCCGTGCACGGGGGCTTGGCGACCGGCGCGATCGCGGGCTTGGCCGTCATGGCTTGGCAGTCGGGCGGATGGCTGTCCCGGAACAAGCCGATAGTCATTCAAGCGACGGGGGCGAAGAAGAGCTTCGGCGGGGGAGAAGGCGCGCAGAGGCTTGTCAAGCTGCCCGAGGACCGGATCGCGCTCGTGAAGCGCATCGCGAAGGTGGCTATTCCGGTCGCCATCGCGTCCGTCGTCGCGCCGTTGTTCGGGCTGATCGACGCTTTCTCGATCCCTCGTCTACTGCAGGGAGAAGGCGCGGCCGCCGCGTGGTCGATGGCGCAGTTCGGCGTCTATAACCGCGGAGTCGCCCTGCTGCAGCTCGTCGTCATGGCGGCCGGAGGCGCGGCCGCGGCGCTCGTGCCGGCGTTCACCGCGGCGCGCGCTCGCGGCGATGTGGGCGAGCTCGCCTCGCGCGCGACGTTCGCGCTGCGGATCGCCTGGTGGTTCGGCTGCGCGGCCGCGGTCGGCTTGGTGATTCTCGCTTCGCCGATCAACGAAGCGCTGTTCGCCGACCGCAGCGGCTCCGCCGCGATGGCGCTCATCGCGCTGGGCGCGGCGGGCGGCACGCTTCAAGCGGTCAGCGCCGCGCTGCTGCAGGGCATGGGCGATCTCCGGTCGCCCGCCGTCAATCTCGCCGCGGCCGCGCTGCTGAAGCTGATGCTGAACATCGCGCTCGTTCCCGCGCACGGCATAGGCGGCGCCGCCGCCGCGATGGCGATCGCCTACGCCGTCGCCGCACTGCTTAACGCGCTGTCCTTGCGTCAGCGCGTGCAACTGCCCGCCCCGCGCGCGGCGCTCGCGTGGCGCTCGGGCGCTGCGCTGG
>NZ_JBHSMH010000063.1:0-21039 GCF_042655365.1 Cohnella suwonensis
TGGTCGTCGTCATTGCCGTTGACCTGCCGTATATTTAAATCATAGATCAGCATAACTTAGCCCTCATCTATTTAATAGGTGGGGGCTATTTGACGCTTACTCCTATAATACCTTTGAATATCCTATGAAAATGGTAGGGGGAAAAACTTGCAACTGCTGAAAGAACACTGAGACTTAATTCTTCCCCGATATTATTATTGATATAATCAATCACTTTATTGATTCTAGAGACGTATTCCTTTCTACTCACTTTCTATCACCTTCAGTACTGAAATTGGATGTGCTTAATTGCGCTAACTGAACAGAGAGCTCAATAAACATCCAGGATAGGCTACCGTTAAATAAACGGCAGCCATTGTAACGCTAACGGGTACGTTAGTTCAATGATGCAGCGGCAGTCTAAGACTTTATATTCGAGTCCTAGTCCGCCGCTGTTTCTTTTTCTGTGCCAGTCTAACACTTTATTTTCTCAAGACACGTATCACTGTGCTCCAACTACGGGATGTGGAGTATACAGCTCTTCCAGCGACGCAATTTCATCCTGTGTTAACGTCATCGAAAGAGCATCTACCGCCTCTTCGAGATGAGCCATCTTCGTAACACCAAGAATTGGAGCTGTCACAGGTTCTTTCTGCAGCAGCCAGGCAAGGGCAATGTGAACACGGGGAACGCCTCGCTTTTCTGCGATTGCGGTCACCCGATCTGCAATTAAGCGGTCCATATTTGCAGTCGCATCGTATTTCCATTTCTGAGCTTGATCGGTCTCGGAGCGATGGGTTGTCTCCGACCAATCACGCACCAATCTACCCGATGCCAGTGGGCTATATGGAATAACACCGATTTTCTCCTCCCTACAAAGCGGCATCATCTCTCTCTCCTCTTCACGATAGATAAGGTTGAGATGATTCTGCATAGATACAAACCGGGTCCATCCATTTTTCTCCGCTACATGTAGCGCCTTAAGAAACTGCCATGCGTACATGGCAGATGCACCGATATATCTTGCTTTCCCTGCCTTCACCACGTCATGCAAGGCTTCCATCGTCTCTTCAATGGGCGTACTGTAATCCCAGCGGTGAATCTGGTACAGATCAACATAATCCGTTCCTAATCTTTTAAGGCTTTTATCCATTTCACTCATGATTGCTTTTCGGGAAAGACCTGCACCATTGGGTCCTTGATGCATTCGGAAATGAACTTTCGTTGCAATGACGACTTCATCACGGTTGGCATATTCCTTCAAAGCTCGTCCAACAATTTCCTCACTTGATCCAAGTGAATAAATATTCGCCGTATCAAAAAAATTGATACCAAGTTCTAACGCCCTTTTAATAATCGGACGACTACTTTCTTCATCAAGTACCCATGGATGTGTCCACCGCTCGGCTACACCAAAGCTCATACAGCCAAGACAGAGACGAGAAACATCCAAGCCGGTATTTCCTAGTTTCACATATTCCATTCGAATTCCCCACTTTCCAAGTCCTATTATTCCTACAAATGCTGTTCACATTGGAGACTGTTTCCTGTCTGTAGCTGATTATCTCATTTGGAGTTGACTCCAAGTCAAGAGATATTGTACGGCCAGATGAAATGACTCAAATCAACAGTGCCAACGATTCACAACGTGCCGCGACGCCATCAAACGACTCTAAGAAACAGGGGAAATCCGTTTTATTATTCCCCTTTCCATGAATCCTAAGTAGATGCAAAAAAGGAGCCACTGAACAGTGACTCCAAGGAGGAAAAAAGGTTATGAAGAAAAGTGCAAGCATTATGCTTGCAAGATTCCCTACATCTAATGATACACAAATCGTATATCAAATTCATTAGGTGATTGGTGGGCACATCTCATAGGTTTCCTTCAGTCGCTTTATATCCGCCTTAGGAGGAAAACCAAACATACGAGAATATTCACGGCTAAACTGGGATGCACTTTCATAACCAACCCGATACGCAACCTCAGTTGCATCCGCCGACTCCATTAACAATAGGCTCCGGGCTTCTTGCAACCGAAGCTGCTTTTGAAATTGAAGCGGGCTCATGGCAGTGATTTCTTTAAAGTGTCTGTGGAGCGAAGAAATGCTCATACTAGCGACATCAGCAAGCTCTTCAATTCTCAAAGGTTGATCATAATGTTGGATGATTTGGTCGATTGCCCCCCTGATGCGATAGGTGTTGCTTCCTTCCATTGCAATTTGCGCAAGCGTTGCCCCATACTGCCCTTGAAGGAGTCTATAAATGATCTCTTTCTTATGAATAGGAGCAAGAAACGGTATGTCTTGAGGAGAATCGAGCAATTGAACCAAACGGAGCACAGCATCCAATATTGATAACTCGATCTGACCGACAAACATGGCTCGCGAACCATTTTCCTTTGTATTTGCATGAGTTTTAGCGTCTTTCAAAACCTCTAAAATTTCATTCTGGCTAAAATCAAGTTTTAAACTCAAATATGGAACATCGGGTGAAGCCTTTATAACCTGCCCGATTACCGGAAGGTTCATAGAAGTTATTAAGTAATTGGATGGGCCATATTCATAGCGTTCCTCAGCTAGAAATATTTCTTTCAGCCCTTGAGCCACAAAACAAAAGGATGGATTAAATACTCTATAGGCTGGCTCATCTACTTTATCCGAACGAATAAGAAACAGAGATGGGATCATTGTCCGCAATACTCCTGCTTGTTTACAATGGCGGCTAATCAGTCTTGTCAGGTTATCTTGTCGGATCCTTATTTCTTCAAGCATAGGCTCCTCCTTGATACTTTATTTTGTTTTATTATACGCCATTAGTTTGCGAATAAGGAATGGCATTGAGAGGATTAGGCAATCACTTAAGACAAATGAGATATCAGTTCTTTGTTCAGGAATGCATAATAAAGTCATGCCCCAGAGGGTAAAAGACTGGAGGGTTTTAGATGCAAAAAGTAATTTTGAACAATGGCGTTGAGATGCCTATACTCGGTTTTGGCGTTTTTCAGATTGCAGATCAAAAAGTATGCGAACAAAGCGTGTATGACGCTATTATGGCAGGTTATCGGCTGATTGATACCGCTGCCTCTTATCAAAATGAAGAAGCAGTCGGCAGAGCGATCAAACGGAGTGGCGTGGCTAGAAATGAATTATTTATTACTACGAAACTTTGGGTTCAGGATACCGGTTATGAGCGCACAAAAAAAGCATTTGAAAAATCACTGGAAAGATTGCAATTGGAATATCTGGATTTGTATTTAATTCATCAGCCGTTTGGCGATGTGCACGGCTCATGGCGCGCCATGGAGGAGTTATATCGCGATGATAAGGTCCGTGCAATTGGCGTTAGTAACTTCCACCCGGACCGTCTGATCGATTTGATTATTCATAATGAAGTCGTTCCTGCCGTAAACCAGGTTGAAACGCACCCTTTCAACCAGCAAATCGAAAGCGCGAAATTCATGAAAGAGAACAATGTTCAGATCCAATCCTGGGCGCCTTTTGCCGAAGGGAAAAATGACTTGTTCCACAATGAGGTATTGGTATCCATAGCTGGAAAGGTTAATAAATCCGTTGCTCAGGTGGTTTTACGTTGGTTAATACAAAGAGAAGTCGTTGTGATTCCAAAGACTGTTCGTAAAGAAAGAATGATCGAAAACTTCAATATCTTCGATTTTGAATTAAGCCAAGAGGATATGGAGTCGATTGCTACGTTAGATACGAAAGAGAGCCTGTTCTTTTCGCATCGCGATCCTGAAATGGTGAAATGGATCGGTACCCGTAAACTTGAGATCTAACTAATTCAAAACACCACATCCATTATCCGATGTCGTATCGCCGTTTGAACGACAGACGCGCAGCCTCATTGCTGCGCGTCTGTCGTTTGATATGACGGAATTAAGGTCGAATAGGAATGTTTACTTCGAGTTCTTTAATGTAATTAGGGTTCATTGGATCATCGTTCGACTTTCTCAAGTAAGGACGGATGGTAACCGCCTTCGGCAATGTTTCAAACGGCGTGAAGGTAATCCGATGCTCCACCCTTTCTCTACCCTCTACCTGCTTTCCATATCCGTTCGCCGAAAGAGCCTGAACGGTCGTACCCCGTTCATCCGACAATTCAAAAAACATATCTGTTGCCTGTATCCCTTCCGGCACTTCAAAATCAACTAATAGTTCGGACGTGGTAGCGGTCAGAGTCACTTTTTTCACAGTCATCGTTTTATCGTCATCAAAATGCTTGGTAATCATAGGATGCATAATAACTTGATCATCTTTGAGACGTTCGACGGGAATGTTGAACTCCCAGCGTTCACCACTGTTTTTCAAAAACACAAGCATTTGTAAGTTAAACTTGTCCGGCAAATCGGTATTCGGTCTCCATTCGCTTACGTAAACGGAAGTTTGAGAATCAACGGCCTGCGCGTTTTGACTTCCTGGCCAATGTATGCTTTTCCCATCAATGACCGGTTCCACTTCCACGATTTCTTCTATACCTTTCTCTGATTGTTGTGTAATCCCCACGGCAAGTCTAACGCCGTCGTAAAGCACGCTACTGACGGACAGAGTTGTTCCATTACGCGTGATACTCTGGCGGACTTCTGTTACCTGACCTCGCTCATCTGCCGTTTGCAAGCCCCAATCTCCCGCAAGCTTGAACACCGACTCCATAAGCGGCAATTGCTTAAGCGCTTTTGCGATCGCAGGCGAGACGAAGCTTGAGCCGAATAAACCGATGACCATGGCTGCCGTTCCAACGGCAACCGCGAAACGATAACGCGGTTTCCTCGTCACTTGTTTTGGAATACCATGTTCGGAAATCGCCTTTAGAACATTTCGCTTTATGAGTTCAATATTCGCCTCATAAGAATTGTATGACTTAGCACGTTTGAGATCCTGTTCGTTCATGCTGCATAGCCTCCTTCATTCTATTTTTCAGTTGTTCGCGACCGCGAGCTAATCTGGATTTCACGGTTCCTGGTCTAATGCCCAGTATTTTAGAAATATCTTCGATCGATAACTCCTCAAAATAATGCAACACAACAGGCGCACTATAATGGGGTGGTAAATGAAGGACTGCATCGTGCAGCGTTTGATAATACTCTTTTTTTAGATAACCATCATCCAAGCTCGTGTCTGAACCTGCTCTCTCCGGGAAGTAAAACGTGAGAACCTCACGCCAGCTTGTACGAGCCGATGCCTTGCATTCGTTGATCACGATCTTCGCTAGCCACGGAAAGGGACGTTCTTCATTCGTTAATTGCTCCATGCTTCGGTAGGCCTTAATGAAGGCATCCTGTACCCGATCCTGAGCGGCTGCCCAATCATGAACGCACGAGAACGCGAGCCTCGTCAGACGCTGTCCATATTCATCGATCCAATTTGTCAACGTTTGTTCTTTCCTCATACTCTCACCTGCCTTTGCAAATAAGATGATTTTTGTCGCAATTTGGTTCCCGTAATTTGATCGTTTCGCGTTTGGAAATGTTTTCTTCCCTGAGCCATGGAACTAGTCTGACCACATTTTGTAAAAAAAATAGCGGCTGCTCAAATTAGTAATTCAATCAACTTTAATGACATCGCATATGACCTTGTCAACAAAAAAGAGCACATAAGTACTACTTGTTTCCAAGTAATACTATGTGCTCTTAATGTTCCCCTCGTCCGGACTTTTACTGAGATAAAATTAGTTTTGCGTAAACGGCGATAAGTAGCTGCCTGCGATGACAGTCGTCTCCGGAATTCCCGGGCCCTTCCAGCCGATCGCAATAATCCTGGGATTCAATGCAAGCCTTAAATCGATAAGAAAGCCGGAGCCACGGGGATTTCAGGCTCCGGCTTTCTTATGAGTACCTGTAATTATCCGAACGACTTAAGGTTCGATCCCCCATACGAGCGTTCCATTCTCGTAGAGGGTTACATGATTCCAATTGGCATAAGCGGTTTTCGTCGGATCGAACGAATAATCGTTCGACTCGTTGAAGTTCGACCAGTCGGAATTGGACATGCGAAGCTGAATGTCGCCGGTTTGCCCGCCTGCCGCGATCGAGCCCGCACCGGAGGTGAAGCTCAACTCCACGTACGTGTCCGTCACCGTCCGCTGGATGTTCTCTCCGCCGATTTGCGCCCAATCTATCCAGGTGTTGACGGATGCGCTGCCGTCTTTGGAGAAATAGTAACGGAGCTTCAGCGTGCTCAAGTTGACGGCGCTCGTACCGTTGTTCTTGATATTGAAAAGCGGCTTGATTTGGTTGTCGGATGCGTTCGTGTCGGCCGCTCTGTACTGTACGACTAAGCTCGTGCCGCCGTTCGTCGAATCGGTCGTGACCGTTACGGCATTGCTCGTTGCCGAGACATTTCCTGCAGCGTCTTTTGCTTTCACCGTAAAGGTATAGCTGGTTGCCGCCGCAAGGCCCGTCACCGTAAATGTGGTTCCGCTCGTCGAACCGGCCATCGTGGAACCATTATAAATGTCGTATCCAGTCACGCCAATATTATCTGTCGAGGCTCCCCACTGCAACGAGACCGACTGGCTGCTGTGGTCCGTCACGCTCAGGTTGGAAGGAGCTGAAGGCGCTTGGGTATCCTGTTGCTGTACCGTTACCTTAATAAGCTGCCATTGTTGGTTTGTTCCGCCAGTGTCCGGCCACTGGATCACGTTTCCGCCATCCGAGACAGAAGCCCCGCTGACATCTAGAACCTTGCCGCTGTTGCCGTTGACGAATTTGAAATAAGTGTCGGCCGCTACGGGTTGCCATTGTTGACTTAATCCCCCGTTATCGTTCGATTGGATGACGTCACCGCCATTTTGCGTCGAAGCGCCAAGCACATCTAATGCTTTACCGCTCTTGCGGTTGACCAGCTTATAATATCCGCTGCTTGAGGCAACGAATTGCCACTGCTGGTCCAATCCTTCATTGTCCGTCCATTGGACGACATCGGCACCGTCGGCCGTCGATCCTTGGCTTACCGACAATAGTTTGCCGCTGTTTCGACTCGCGATCTTGTAATACGCCGAGGTATCGATCGTCGTATTACCCGTCGAATCGCTCACCGCAATGGATAGCGCAGATGAGGCGCCGGCGCTGAACAGGAACGTCAGGTTCGTCGTGCCGACGGGCTGCTGGGCGAGATAGCTCTTCCGCAGCGTGATCATGTTGCCTGAAACGGTGTAGTCCGTGCCGGCGACCAGCGAAGCCGTGCCGTTCTTAATGTCGGTGAACGTGTTGCCGTTCAGTGTCAAGGTCACCGGAATGTCCGCCTGCATGGAAGTGTTTTTGTCAAAGGCAGCGGTCGTCGGGCTGATCGTCGAGTTGTTGCTGCTTCCGGTTGAATAAGCGGCCACGAACACCAGTCCCGAGTTCCAATAAATAGTATGCTCGTTCGTCGTCCACTCTTGGAAGTTGTCATGGTAGTTCTTTGCCGCGAATCTCGAGATTTGGTTCCCTACGGCGATATCGTTGGAGTATCGATTCGGTCCGCCGACCAGGTACCCCTTCGGAACCCCAGGCAGATTATCCGTCCGGAAGATGATGCTGAACGGATACTTTACGGCGTTGTCTCCGTATCCCGATACGAAGGAAGTGCCTACCGGGTTCTGGCCGAGAATCCAATCCAACTGGCTATAGGTCAGTTCGTCGATGGCCGCCTTGTTGCTCGCGAAGGTTCCAAGGAGCTTCGATCCGATGATCATCTCCATCGGCGTATCGACGATCTGCATGGTGATTCCCCAATAATAGTTGCCGTCCTTAACGACGCTGTTCCAAGGGCTTGCGTTGGAGCGGGTTACCTTATCGTTGAACCATTGTTGGAATTTGGTCGCATACCAGCTGACGACTCCGGCATCCGGATTAGCAGCCTTCAGATAGCTGAAGAAGCCCGTATTCCAGGTGATCGCCCAGCCGCTTGCGAAATCGAGGGGATCCTCGAAATACTTCGCCATGTTGGCGTAATTCGCTAGGAAATACGTATTGTATTTGGCAACGCCGGTCGATCGATACAGCGAGCCCGCGGCCCACAGACGGTTCGAGGAATCGTCCTCGGTATCGTATGGCCATCTGCCCGTGTTCGGCGTCCGGATGTTCTCCGGATGCGCCTCCAGATACCCCCACGCCGCTACCGCCGCGTTCAAGCATTGCTGAGCAAACGTCGGATCGATGCTCTGATAAATCAGGTAAGCATGCGCCAAGACTCCGGCCGCGGTCGCCGTATCGGCGGTCGTCTTGATATTGGTCCGAGAGCTTACCGTATCCTGGTCGATAACCTCGCGCTCCACCATGTTGTCGTCGTCCTGGAAAGTAACTCTCGCGTAGAAACCTCCGGTTGCCGCATCCTGCATTTTGAGCATCCATTGCAGTTCCCATCTTGCCTCGTCCAGGATGTCGGGAATGCCGTTGCCGCTCTCGGGAATGTTGAACTGATTGTCCGTAAATTTCTCCGGCATCACTTCATAGGCCCAGAGGAGGTCGGACAGCGCTTTGGCTCCGGCGTTGACGTACTTGCCCTTGTCGCCCGCGTCGTACCAGCCCTTGGACACGTCCTTGATAATCGAATTGTTGGACATTAACGGAACGGCCGTGTCGGGCGTAAAATCGGGCCTCGTATAATTCGTAACGTACGGGGACGTGATCGGCATTCCGGTTCTTTGGTAATAGAAGTATTTCGTTACGTCGTTCAGGAAGGGGGCGTACAGAGCGGCAGCGCTTCCGATCGTGAACTTAGGCGAATTCTGCAGCCCTTGCACCGCCACGTAATATTGACCCGGCGTCGTGAAGCTCGTAAAGTCCGCCGTAAAAATCCGCTCTCCGCTATCTACGTCATCGTAGTTATCGGTGAGTACGAGCGTTCCGGAATAAGCCGTGGCATTGGTCGTGGCGTTAACAACGGTGAACGGAGTTCCCGCATCGACCGTCAGAACGTCCTCGAACCCGGTCACGAGCGCTTGCTTGGCGCCATTCGTGGGGTATCCCAGTTGATTGACCTTAATCGGCGCGTATACTCTCTCCTTGTCGGGAGAAGTAACCCGGATATCGTTGAGCCAGACCTTGAAAGGCTGGAACCCATTGTTCTTGATGGACAACGAATCGATGGAGGAAGGGTCGATCCCTTGCGAGGTCTGGATGACATCCTTCAGCGGGATCTTGACATGTTGCCAGCTCGTCGTCACGTTAACATAGCTGTTAAGGTTCACCGTTGTGGTGATCTCGTTGCCGGCCGCCCGTTCGAAGACCCGGTCCTTGAATCCGAGCAGGAACGTCTCACCTCCCGCGTCCCCCTTGATATTGAACTCTAGGAACCCGTTCGCGAGATACGGGTCAAAGTTATAAGCCTTCCAGCCGGCGACCGTGATCAAAGCGTTGAGCCAGGACGGGCTTGTCGGGTTCGCCGTATTTATTCTTAAGGAAGGCAACCCATTGTACGTAACCGTAGAATCGACTGGCAGCTTGCTGTTCACCGTCTCCAACCCGAACCCGCTATCCCCTGCCCAGCCGTCGGATATCGTGCTGAAGATCTGGTAATCCACCAGGTTCCTCCACCCTGCGGGTGCTTCGGGAGTAGTCGCGTTAGCGTGTGGCGGAATAGATAATAATGTTGTCATAAATATTGTAAAAGCAATGATCATACTTATTTTCTTCCTCATTATCAGTTCACAACCCTTCTTTTATTTGATTACGCAATCTGGAAGTAAACCATTTCACAGTGGACGGCTTAAACAACAATATGGAAGATAATCACCTCCTTAAGTAAAAAGGGCCGTCCCTCAAGTCATTTGAAATGACCATCTGAACAGCCCTTTTACGCTTAATTCCTATCTTTTAAACCTTACTTGCTGGCTAAGAAAGCATCGAATTGTTTCTGTTTTTCCGCTACGACCTTATCTGCGCCGGCAGCCTTCAGTGCTTTGAGATACTCCGGCAGAACCTTATCGACATCTACCGACCCGGACTCAAGCGCTTTCTGATACTGTTTCTGCACGTTGGCGATCGCGCCGACCTCGCTCTTGACGGAGTCGCCGTTAAACACGAATCCAAGTCCCGGCGACGATTTCGCTCCGGAGTTAAATTCCTTGAATAGCTCCCATTTGCGAGGATCTTCCGAATCCCAGACGCGATTGAGGAATTGGTTGCCGAGCTCCCATGCGACCCCGGGAGAATACTGCGCGCTCTGCGCGGTTGGCGTCATGATATCGCCATTCAAAGTATAATGCACGCCTTCGATTCCGAAGTTCAGCAAGTTGTTGATTTCTTTGTCCGTATGCAACAGGTTAATGAGCATCATGGCCCGCGCCGGATCCTTCGAGGTCGAAGAAATCGCGAGCATGGCTCCTGCCGTTTCCCCAGTGGATACCGTCTTGCCTGTTAACATGATTTGACCGAGCTTGCCCGACAGACCCGAAGCATTGGCGATTTCATCCGCTTTTCCCGGTTTCATCGGCTCAACGGTGGAGAACACTTTCCCCGCCTTGTAAGCATCCTGGCTGGACAATTGCGTCGTAGCGGCGTCTTTGTTGATATAGCCTTTCGTAAAGTAGTCGCGCGCAACGCCTAGGTATCTCTTGTAAATATCCATTTCTTCCGCTAACTCAACTTTCGTGTTGTCGCTATTCTTCATAATGACGCCCGGAATCGTTCCGTCGCCCAGGAAATCGAATTCAGAGAAAGAGTGGACGGTAAACAAGCCGCCCGTCGTATACAGCGGAATCATGTCCGGTTTCTTTTCCTTTACGACCTTGTAGATAGCGTCCAAATCTTCCGGAGTTTTGACTGCGTTCATATCGAGACCGAGCTCTTCCGCGATATCCTTCCGGTAGACGATACCGCCGGCGGAAGCCAGTTCTTTGTTCGTGGGTACGCCGTAATTTTTACCGTCGATCTTAGAGCCTTCCAGGAAGGCGGGATCCAAGCTTTCGAGAATCCCTTTTCCGTATTGTTGAAGCAATTCTCCAATATCCTTGTAAGCGCCCTTGGCTACGTTTTTGGAATATCCGTTCCATGCCGCCGTGAACATGACGTCGACGGACTCGCGGGAGGCGATCATCAAGTTCATTTTATCGTCCCATGCGCCCCAATCGATCGGAACGACGTCGATCGTGGCATTGATTTTTTCCGTTAGGATTTTATTAAGAGCTTCTTCCACCTTCGCCTCGTCGGCTTGCGGCGCTCCTTCGTACACGAGCTTTAGCTTGTACGGCTTTAATTCGCTTCCGCCAGCATTGGAAGGAGAAGCCGATGATGACGGTGATGCGGAAGCGGGTTCTGAGGTGTTGCTCTCTTTGGTGTTCTCGGCATTCTTGTTGCCATTATCGTTGCCGCAAGCGGCAAGTACCAGAAATACGGCGAGCATAAGTGCTAACCATGATGCCCTTGTCTTGTTTGCTTGTTTCATGAATAAGTCGACCTCCTACGTATTGTTATCTATGCTAGCCGGTTACCCGGTAATAGCCGAAATCGCCCCTAGCCTTTGACGGCTCCGACGGTCAAACCTCTAATGAAGTACTTCTGGAAGAACGGATAAGCGAAAATAATCGGTCCGACTCCCACGATGACAAGAGCCATCCTAACCGTTTCGCTAGGGAAGTTGAACATGCCGCCCGCCTTCGCGATTTCCGCCGCTGCCGTGGGATTGTTCGATAGATACTGGATATTTGCCAGCATTTTGTACATGAGATATTGAACCGAGATGTTATGATTGTCCGTGATGAATACGAGACTGTGGAACCAATCGTTCCAGTAAGTCAACGTCTGGAATAGCCCGACCGTAGCGATTACCGGCAGCGATAGAGGGAGCACCATCTGGAAGAAGATGCGAAGTTCGCCCGCTCCGTCGATTTTGGCTGATTCCAGCACCTCCGGAGGAACCGACTCCTTAAAGAAGGTTCGAACGACGAGCACCCAGAACGCCGACATGATGAGAGGGATGATCAGCGAGGCCAAGGTGTCTTTTAGATCGAGCATTTGCACGTAAACGAGATACCAAGGTACGAGGCCTCCGGAAAACAGCATCGTGAAGAATACGAAAAACGTGAATATTTTGGCATGGGGGAAATGACTTCTGGATATCGGATAAGCGTAGAGCGCGATAATCATAACGCTCAAGAACGTGCCGATCAGCGTAACCAGAATGGAGATCCAGTAGGAATAAGCGATCTGACCGATATCCTTCCACAGAAATTCGTACGCCGCCAAGTCGAACTTATCCGGGATAAATCGGTACCCCTTGTTAACGACCGAGCTCTCGTCGGAGAACGATACCGAGACGATGAGCAAGAGGGGAATGATGCACAGCACGGAGTACGCGATGAAAACCGCGTGTAACCCGAGCGATACTGCCGGAGTAAGCCGATTATTCGGATGGGAACCGGATGGTGCTGTGATCCGCTCGGAAATTACTTCCATCTTGCGTTCCTCCTAGAATAAAGCGTTCTCGCTATTGAAGCGGCGAACGACCCAATTTGATAGAAAGACGAGAGTAAATCCCACTACGGATTGCAGAAGACCTGCGGCCGAGGACAATCCAATATCGCCTACGGACAAAAAGGTACGGTATACGTAAGTATCGATAACGTTCGTGACCGGGAAGAGCACGCCCGATTCTCGGGGCACTTGGAAGAATAAGCCGAAATCGGCGTTAAATATTCTTCCGATCTGCAATAAAGTCATGATCGTAAGAATCGGCTTGAGCAGCGGGATCGTAATGCGGGAGATCTGTTGCCATTTGCTGGCTCCGTCGATCGTAGCCGCTTCATAATACTCGTCATCGATCCCGATAATAGCGGCCATATAGATAACCGTGAAGTATCCCATGCCCTTCCATGTATTGATGAGGGGTAAAATGATAGGCCACACCTCTTGCGTAAAGTACCATCGCACCGGCTCGAGACCGAGCGCCGGCAGCAGCGTCTCGTTAAAGTATCCATGCTCATCGCTCATGAAGCCGAATACCAAGTAGCTGATGACGATATAGGACAAGAAGTAGGGCAAAAACATGATCGTTTGGTACGTTTTCGATAAAAACCGGCTTTTCAGCTCGTTCAACATAATCGCAAAGGCAAGCGGAATCGTCATGTTAAGCACGATGAACAACGAATTGTACAGCAGCGTATTTCGTATGATGATGAAAGTATCGGGCGACTTGAACAGAAAATCGAAGTTGCTGAACCCTACCCACGGACTTCTAAGTATGCCGATTTCGTAGTTCACCGTTTTGAATGCGATAATGATTCCCGCCATCGGAATGTAATTGTTGAAGAGCAGCAAAATAACGCCCGGAAGCATCATCGCGTAGAACATCCAATAATGGCGTAGGATATATCTCCATGTTAATGCCATTCTCCGATACCTCCTCCTGTTTCTAAGTTTGTGTTTCCAGTCTAAACGAGAAACGACGCCTCATTCTATCGGCGTCGTTACCCACTTATTGCTCTAGTGACCTTTTCAGCGCAAATCCTGATATTTCTTTCTATATTCCTGAGGAGTCATCCCCGTCAGCTTCTTGAAGAGTTGCGAGAAGTGCGAGAAGTTGGTATACCCGACGGAAACCGCGATGTCGCTGATTTTAATATTGCTATTTTCCAATTGCCTCTTCGCCTTCTCTACGCGAATCTCCGACATGTAATCCGTCAACGATTTGCCGGTTTCCTTCCGGAATAAACGCGATAAGTATGCGGGATTCAAGTAAACCTGTTCCGCGATTTCGTCCCTGTTTAGATCCATTTCTACGTTTTTCTCGATGAATTGTTGCACTTTAATAACCGCGTTGGACACTTCTTTGGTGTCGGTTGCCATATATTCCGAGAGCCGCTCCATGAACCGAATGGTCCAAGATTTCATCGCGCCGAGCGACTTCGATGCCTGTTCCCCATTCCGCCACTCCTCATCGACGAAGACATCCGAAGGGAATAAAGATCGCCGTTGAAGAAACTGGAACACGATATTGACTAATCCGTAGTAAAAGTTGACTCTAATCATGTAGTTCGCTTGCTCGGCTTGCCACTGATCGAAGAGCGCATTCACATTCTTCAGCAACTCCGCTTTCTTACCCCGTTCCGCCAAAGCGATCCACTCCTGCAGGCTGGGCGTAGCGTACATCCGCTTGTTCGACCTCGTAAAAGATACCATTCGGAAAACGCCTCTGGTTTCTCTTAAGTTGCTTCTTTCCATATCCGCAAGATTATGGGTGCACATGCGCAGTCCCGAGACCGGGATTGCTTCGCCAATGTAGCACGATACTTCCGCATGCAAGTAATCGCCGCATTTACCGATATACTCCGCGCATCGCTCATGAAGCGCCTCCTGATCGATCTGAGCTTCCGTTCCGTACATTAACGCGAAAATCATCCCATTCTGCTCTTGCACGACATGCCCTTCCCAGTCTTTGAGCAAGATTTCCTCCGCAGCATTCTTAAGCGCATAAGACATGATCTCTTCGTCCCTTGCGCTCCATTCCTGCCTCCACCGCTCGACGCTGATGAGGAGGGGAAGCACGGGCATGTCCATATCAAGCTTCATACCGTACAGCTTGAATAATGGCTCTAGCCGCTCGGCCGTCGCAGGTATACGCAAGCTCAATACATCCTGCCAGAAGCGCTCGATCAATATCGGCAGTTGGCGGTTCCATCGGTCGTAATAATGCTCATATGTTTTTTGAAACATTTCCTCCTGCTCTCTAGTGCCGATCAGATCCAACGCCTTAACGACGCTTTCCTTTAACGAGTCATGATCGATCGGCTTGAGCAAGTATTCAAAACAGTTCAATTGAACGGCTTGTTGCGCATAGACGAAATCGGCGTGCCCGGTCAGAAAAATCGTCACCGTCCGCGGCGAATTCTCATTGACCCAATTCAAAAGCTTGATCCCGTTTTCCTTGGGCATGTCAATATCGGAGATGACGACATGTATCTGATTGTTCGATAGAATATCGCGCGCTTCTTCCGCATCGAGGGCCGTGAACATATTAGCGATAGGTAAAGCGGTCCAATCGATGCCTTGAACGATCCCCCGGATGGCCACAATCTCGTCGTCGACAACCAAAACGTTGTACATAGCTTATTCTCCCTTATGTAGTTCCAGATTAGAATCCAGCGGAAGCTTCAACCGAACGATGGCCCCGCCGTCAGCGGATGCATTCGCAAAATCGACGGACGACATGTCGTAGCGCAGCTTCAATCTTTGCACGACGTTCTGAATGCCGAGACGACTCGATTCTGATTGAGGCAAGCTCTCTCCTTGCCGCAGTCTCCGCAATACGTCGTCCGGAAATCCGCTCCCGTCATCTTCGACCGTGAGTTGCAAGTATCTCCCGGAATTCTCGAAGGCTAACGCGCCTCTGATAGAAATGGAGAATGGACGCTTGTGATTGACGAAGCCGTGGATAATCGAATTCTCTACGAAAGGCTGAAGCGACAACGCCGGTATCATGACCCCTTTCATCCAATCCTCAATCTGATCGTTACACTGCAGCAAATCGGGATAACGAAACTTCTGTATTTCGATATAGTTGCGAATGTGCTTCAATTCCTCTTCGAGCGAGATCAGATCGCGATTGCCTTTCATAATAAACCGAAAATAATCGCCTAAATGAAGCGCCATTTTTTTCACCGAATTCGTATCCTTTAATGCAGCGAAGTTATAAATAATATTAAGACTATTCATGTAGAAGTGCGGGTTGATTTGCGCTTGCAGCTGCTTTAATTCGATCTTCTGCGTTCGAAGCTGTTCCTCGTACATCCCGATCCGAAGACTCTTTATTTGCTCGGCCATGTTATTGAACGTATTGGCCAGGAATACGAACTCCACCGTCTTCGTCGTCTGCAGACGGATTTCGAGAATGCCCAGAGAGATCTTCTTCATGCCCAAGATCAGCATCTGCAGAGGTTTGAACAGAGTGTGCCGGATGAAGAACATATACATCGCAAAGAGGAGCAAGATTCCGAACATAATGAAATAGGTCGCCTTTTGAAAGTACGGTAGCCCTTGCAGCATATAGCTTTCCGGAACGAGAATGCTTGTCGTCATATTCGCGCTTTCGCTTGACCGGTTCAAGATCATGTATCGTTTGCCCGATTCCTTGTCGTTGATGAACTTGTAAGGCGCGTCGCCGGTATGAATGTCTTCGTAGGACAAGCTTGCTTGCGCTTCGTCTTTGTGCGGGCCAAGACGCCTGCCGTCCGGTCCGTAAATAGCTCCTTCCCCGATATCTCCATCGTTCCACTGAATAGACAACAAGTCGAGAATGTCCGTCAACTTTATCATTGCACCGACATATAACTCCTCCGTCGGCGCTTTAACGAAATTCACCAAAAAGTCCCCCCCGGACACTCTCGGATCAGACCATATTTTCCATTTCCCTTGGTCTGCATCTATACCGTCGCCGATCATCCGTTCAATATTCTCGGAAAACATACTTTCGATCTTTGTATATTGCCCGATCTTATCGGTGCTCAACATCATGTCGTATTTGTTGTAAATCACGATCGTATCGATGAGATTGTAAAAGTCGACGTCCCGGTTTAAAGTGTTCTGAATCCGAACTTTCGTGAGGATATAATTATCGCTATTGTAGGGGTATGACATTAACTGTCCGACATTGTCGTCGAGTACGGTCAGCTTATTGAGGTATTCGCTAATAATGTTCATCGTCTCATCGGTCTGATGAACGAAAATATCCAACGTATTCCGATAAGTCTCTGAAACTTTGTCGCGGACGACATGCTTGGCATAGAGGTTATTGCCATACAAAAATAACACGATGGGCAGCATGACGACAAAAAAGCTGATGGTTAACTGGGTCTTAATGGATCTTAACATTGAAAATCCTCCATCGGTTCGGCTAACTAAATTCTACCAATTGAAAACGCTTACCGCAATAAACGAATTCGCCCGTCACGGAATACGGTTTTGATTCCAATGAAAAAAATCCGCGATTTACGCGGATCTGAATCGGTTCGGAAAGGCCCCTTGTTATTCAAGAGACTACTCTTCGTGCACCGAGGTATTTCCTTGACCAGTATCCCTTGTTGACAGAAGTGATGTGTACTCCTTTTTTGTTGGAGAAAGTATTGATCATTTGACCGTTGCCGATATAAATACCGACGTGACCGACGATTTTATCCGACTTGAACCGGCCCGGCACGGAGAAAAAAACCAAATCTCCCTTGCGCAACGACTTACGGCTTACCGGAATCCCTTGCTTGGCTTGGTTTCGGGATACCCTTCTCAACTTGACTCCATACCTACCAAATACATATTGAGCAAAGGACGCGCAATCGAATTTATGGCTCACCGGGTAAGGCTTTGCACCAAATTTGTAAGGTGTTCCCTTATAACGTTTGGCCGTATTGATTAATGCGTTGACATTAATGTTTTTTACTGCTGCAGCTTTGAAGTTATTCTGTTTGGGGCCGTTATCCCGGAATGGGTCATTCGGGTCATCCGAGAAAAAAGCTTTAGAATCTGTTGCAGGCGTTTGCAGATCCATTTCATCTAAAGTAAACTTCTCATCCGAAACGGAACGGACAATGATCTCGTTCTTTTCGATTCGATAATGGATGTCCTGCTCAAACAAATCGGAAAGCACGGTTGTCGGCACAAATAGTTGTCCGTCTTTCATTACGGGAGACTCGGATAAGGTTATGCTTTGTTCTTCTTTTTCGGCTAATTTGGATCCTACTTGGATTCGATATGCGGGATCTGTATCCCCAATGAGCATAGATTGATTCGATTCATTCAGCGAAGAATGATATCCGATGACCTTTAAAAATTCGTTTATTGGAAAGTACTGAGCTTGTCCGATTCTCGTGAGAGCGATTCGGGCATCATTCGCTCGGAAGTCCAGTCCTCGAACGGTGTTCGGGTTAGTACGATTGTTATCCCGCCCCCAGTTGCATCCCGACTGAAGCAGCATGAAACAAGAAACCATTAATATCAATGGTTGCTTTGAAATTTTCATCGAAGTTCTACTCCTCGCAAGTAATGGTAACTTAACAAGGAGTAGGTTTTGCGAAATGGGCAACGAATATGCAAAAAACAACGGGCTCCCCATAGAAAAAAAGCCGCGATTTACGCGGCTTTCAATGGGCTAACGATTAATTCGTTGCCAATCCTGTTGTTTTCACCGTTTTGACCGGTTTGATTTTGATTGTTTTCAAGCTAATCACCTCCTTTCATTTATTATCTGACACTTCTAAGTCGCGAAAAAACCGAAAAATAGGTTCCTTGCCGTTGCCGTGACCGCATGTAGGGCAATCCGGGGAGGGGCTGGAAAAGTCCATCTTGATTTCCGTTCGAAAGGTCTCGAAATGGATGGAAACCACTTTCCCTTCCGATTGCACGGGATTCGTCCTTGCGATCATACGTACCGCTTCACCGCACAGCATTCCGGTTAGAAGCATGTAATTAGGCGCTATTGCGGTGCTGGGCATTTTAAATCCGGAGGAGACATAACTTTGGAGAAATTGGAGATAGTCCTCATCCTGCCGGCTTAGTAAAAGATAATTGCAATCCAGGCAGCCCGTTTTGCCGGGGACGACGGTATATAACTGCCCTTCTGCTGCATTCACCCCGCCGCCGATAAAAGGAATGCCATGCTTGACGCAAGCCTGATTGACCCAACGTTCCAACAAAAAATGAGGTTGATCCGCGGAGAGCACCACTAAGTCGCTATCCGCGATGGCATTTTCCGCATCTTCGGCCGAACTTATTTCGCCAGGAATACATTCCAGTTCCATCCGGGAATGAAAGCGGCGGATAAAATCCTTCGCCGCATCGATCTTTCTTCTGCCGATATCCTCTTCGTTATATAACAGCTGTCGGTTCAAGTTGCTCAGTTCAACGCGATCGAAATCGACAATACGAACGCTGTCGACGCCTAGACCCGCAAGGTTAAACAGCACGCCCGATCCGAGCGTTCCGACGCCGATAACGGTTATTTTCGCCTGATTGAGCCCACGCTGAATTTCCCAAGGACTGTTCGATAGACTGGAGAAGGAAGTAAAATAGTTCAAATTCGCTTTATATCTCTCCAGCTCCGTAGAAGAAAAGCTGCCGTATGCATCTGACGCCGGGTTATCCAACAAGCCGATAGAATCAAGCTCGCTAATGAGCTCGGTCAGCTCGCCTTCCGTAACCGGTATATCGTAGCTCTGCAGTTCGTCCGATATCTGATGGATGGTTTGGGTTCCATCCATTCGTTGAAGAAGCTGCTGAATGAACCCGTCTTCATCTTCTATTTCAACAGCACGATCAGGAGTAAGCTCGCCGACGCGAATCAGCCCTTTTTCCCGTTCTCTGATAAATAACGTTTTTTTGACCATTGGCTTCATTGCCATATTCAAAGTCAAGTTCATCCCTCCGATTTCCCTGACATTTCTTGCAGGGACGCAATAGGCGGATAGCCATGGATACTCAAGGCTACCCTGCCTATTACTCGCTGTTCTTTGTATGACGGGGATTAGTTTTGGGTAAGGCCTGTTGTTTTAACGGGTTTAACGGGTTTGATTTTAATTGTTTTCAACTTGCTCACCTCCTTTCAAGCCATTTTTAATGAACCTGCTCCTTAATGATTTGATCCATGACCAGATGAGAACCGCGCTTGGAAGCAAACAAAAACCGAGCAGCAGCATGCCCGCCGCGAAGTTCCACGATAGAAGAGGCATTTGGGTCATTTGCGCCATCGAAGCGCTTAGGAACCTGAATACATTCGGAAGCTGCACGAAGAACAATACCGCTGCCGTTGCTAAAACCCCGACCATATAGAACCAGGCAAATCCATAGATGATTTTCTTTTCCCGGTCAGGGACTTCATCCCATTGCTCGTTCAATCGGGTATTTGAAATAAAGCAGCGCTTGAAGTATAAAAAGGTATTCTCAAGCAGATTCGGGCAACGGAAATAATTGGTGAACACATAATATAAATCGGTTTTCATAAAAAATAGAAACTGAAACAGGATAAGCGCCGTTATATTGCAGTTGATCAAATGGATCGTGTACAGGACATTCTCATTCATAACGATCATTTGCAGGTTATGAAGCCTCAAGAGCCATATGCCAGCTGATAAAAAAACAAGATCCCAGCACATTCCGGCTATATAGGCACCGTACCTTTGATTTCGCGGAACAACGACAATGCCGGACATATCCGTCTCGGCGACCGGAAACATCAATCTGTGACCGAGTCCGATTCTGCAATGGACTCCCAAAGAACGCGCGGATATCAAATGCGCAAATTCATGAAGAAAGAGAAGAAACCAAGTTACTGCAAGGGACAATATGATGTTTAATGGCGTAAAAGGCGTAAGTAGGAAGTCTTGATAGCTCGGGATGTTTGCGGGATGAAAGAAGACGATGCCTGCAGCGGATAGAAATATGGCGAAGTACATGAAATAAGAGATCGGATTAAAGAATATACGGCCGGTTTTGGCATGAAGCCATGCGAAATGTTCTTTAACCTGCACGCGGTCGTTCACGATATGGCCATCCAAGCGGTACACGAGTTTATAATCTTCTATTAACTCTTCGACAAAAGCGGAAACGTCGAATGGCTCAGCGTATTTTTGATACAAGCTTTGTTCGGTTTCTCCAATTGATAGTCCTCGCCGTAATAATTCAATGGTTTCGAGACCGATTGCAGGCAGCACGATGAACGTTTTTATCTCCGTGCGGCCAATGACAACCTCGGCTTCGTTTTCTTTATAAACAACGAGCTCGTGCATCTCGATGAGACTGTTTTTTCCCAGTTTGAAGTTCAATGCTGCCCTTCGTACTCATTCACTTTTTTAGCCATGGCGTGGTCGGCGGTACCGTCAAGACCTGAACCAAGCAATAGGGTAGCTACAACCAATAGACAAAACGCTACTTTTTTCATCCTAAAACATCCTCCTCAACATATTTGACTTCCTGAATCATCGTAACATTTTATTTGTCATCGGCAGTCTATCGAACGATATATAAAACGGTTATATATGTTGGACCATTAGCATTGCATTAAAAGAAGAGCCACATGTCAATCCCCGTACACCTTCCTTGGAAGGTGATCTGAATTTTCTGAAATTTAGCTTTTCGTTCAAAAA
>NZ_JBHSMH010000064.1:0-24474 GCF_042655365.1 Cohnella suwonensis
ACAGAAAGACGACTCTTATCCAAGAAATGGGATAAAGAGCCGTCTTTTTCGTCGTTCGCGCTAATTGCATCCCAAAAAACGTGAGTTCTTCAGTGGCCTCTTCACCAATGGTGGTATCTCGCGGCTCGCCCAACGAATAGCCAAACTGCCTTCAGCGGGGTCCCTCTCCCGCCAACGGCCGTTTCTTCGCCAGTAAATTTCATTTTCCGGGCACCGATAATCACCGGTCCCCGCCTCATACTAACATTACTCCGTTCCCGACTCCCCATCGCCCATGATATCGCCGAGCACGTCTCCCAACGCCTTATCGGCTCCGCCGGGGTAGACCCCGTACGACAGGTTCACGACGATCTTGGAATCTTGTCCCGAGGCGTCGATCTCGATCATGATCGCTTCCTCGCCTTTGATGAATTGCATCGTGACGAAGTCCAAGACGTCCATCCCGCCGTACTCGTATTCGCCTTCGAGCGCGTCGCGATACGTCTTCGCCAAAGCCTTGGCATCCCCCTTCCATTGATAACGGACCGCGATGCCGCTTCCGTATTCGTTGGCGTCTTCGCATACCGAGACGATGACGGCTTCGTCCGGGAAAGGAACGGCCGCGGGAATTTTGTCGAGCAGCTGTTCGCCGCACTCGGATTGTTCTCCCCCGGCGGGCGCCGATGCCTCCGCCGTCTCTCTCGCTTCGGCGACCGACGCTTGCGGCGATGCTGTAGCCTCTTCGGACGGCGGAGACGAGACGTTCTTCTCGTTGCCGCCCCCTCCGCCGGAGCAGGCGGACAAGCCGATCGATACGATCAGCGCGATCATGGACATCGACAACGCGTTCTTTTTGTTCTTAGGGTTCATGAGGAAATCACTCCTTTCAGACTTCCCCCCCTATATTAGCAACCCTATGGCGCGGAAGTTGTCGATTCTAGCGGGCTCTGCTAACCCAATCCATCTTACGCGGACAACGAATTGTAAATAGGTCATTTAATTGATGACGTTTCATGTTTTCTATTTTGCCTGGTTTTCGATGAAATGGGCTGGAATAAATGTCCATTTTACAACTAATTCGCCAAAAGTTGGCTCGCTACTAAAATTAGTTGTACTAGGCAGGATGGCGGGTGTCTAGTGGCGCTTGGCGCTTGGTTGTTGGGGATTGGGTGGTAGGTGATGGGTGATGGGTGATGGGTGATGGGTGATGGGTGATGGGTGATGGGTGATGGGTGATGGGTGATGGGTGATGGGTGATGGGTGATGGGTGGTGGGTGATGGGTGGTGGGTGGCGAAAAAAACCGCCCCCAGGGATTTCCCCCGAGAACGGCCTTAACCGATCGCTTAGACCGTCGCGAGCCCCGAGCCTCCGCCGAACTGCGCGGCGCTCAGGCGCGAATACGTGCCGCCCGCCGCGATCAATTCCTCGTGGCGGCCTTGCTCGGCGATGCCTTCCTCCGTCACGACGACGATACGGTCCGCATGGCGGATCGTCGCGAGCCGGTGCGCGATGATGAGCGTAGTCCGGTTGTGCGCCAGCTTCTCCAGCGCTTGCTGGATCATCGTTTCCGTCTCGGTGTCCAAGGCGGATGTCGCCTCGTCCAAGATGAGAATCGGTGGATTCTTCAGGAAGATCCGCGCGATCGACAGCCGTTGCCTCTGGCCGCCGGACAGCTTCAGTCCCCGCTCCCCGATGAACGTGTCGAGCCCGTCCGGCAGCGCTTGGA
Organism: Cohnella suwonensis; assembly: GCF_042655365.1. Taxonomy (NCBI): domain Bacteria; kingdom Bacillati; phylum Bacillota; class Bacilli; order Caryophanales; family Paenibacillaceae; genus Cohnella; species Cohnella suwonensis. The sequence continues at coordinate 1,707 of NZ_JBHSMH010000064.1, forward strand.
TCATCGCTTCCAGATGCGCCGCCCGCGCCGCGTCCCAGATCTCTTCCTCGGACGCTTCGAGCCGCCCGTAGGCGATATTCTCGCGAATCGTCCCGTTGAACAGGAACACGTCCTGCTGCACGATGCCGATCTGGTTGCGTAGCGACTGCTGCTTCATCGACCGGATGTCGATGCCGTCGATCGTCACTGACCCGTCGTCGATTTCGTAGAAACGCGGAATCAAGCTGCATAGCGTCGACTTGCCCGCGCCCGAAGGGCCGACGAGTGCCAGTGTCTCACCCGCCCGGACGTTCAGGTTAATGTCCTTGAGCACGTGCGAATGGTTCTCGTAGCCGAACGTCACGTTGTTGAAGTCGATGTTTCCTTTAAGCCGCGGCGCATCGATCGCGTCGTCCGCGTCCTTCACGTCCGGCTCCGTGTCCATCAGCTCGCAGTATCTCCGGAAACCGGCCATGCCCCGAGGATAGAGCTCCAACAGCGCGTTGATTTTCTCGATCGGCTTCAAGAAGATGTTAATGTACAGCAGGAACCCGACGAGCTCCCCGTACGACAGCTTCCCCTGATAGGCGAACCAGGCGCCGCACACGAGAACGACGAGCGTGATGACCCGCGTCAGCATGTAGATGCTCGAGCCGCTCAGCGAGATCGTGAAGTACGAACGGAGCTTCGCGCGGCGGAACCCTTGGTTGTTCTGCGTAAAACGATCCAGCTCGAACCCTTCGTTGCCGAACGATTTCACGACGCGGATGCCGGAGATGCTGTCTTCGACGCGCGCGTTCACGTCCGCGATCTGCTCGAACATTTTCGTCGCGGCGTTGTTCAGCTTCTGGTTGAAGTACACGATAATCCACGCCAGGAACGGCACGACGACGAACGTGATCAGCGCGAGCTCCCAGTTCACCATCATCATGATTCCGAACACCCCGACGAGCGTCATGAGCGCGATGAACAGATCCTCCGGGCCGTGGTGCGCCATCTCGCCCAGATCGAACAGGTCGTTCGTCATCCGGCTCATGATCTGGCCCGTCTTCGTATTGTCGAAGAACCGGAAGCTGAGCTTCTGCACGTGTTGGAACAGCTGCCTGCGCATGTCCGTCTCGATGTTGATGCCGAGCTTGTGGCCCCAATAGCTGACGACGAACTGCATGAGCATGCTGACGACATAGAGCGCCATAAGGCCGACGCACACCCAAGTGATCAGTTCCCAGTCTTTCGTCGGAAGCAAATCGTCGATCATCCACTGCACCCCGACCGGGAAACCCAGTTCGAGCAACGCGACCAAGACGGCGCAGGTGAAATCGAGCGTGAACAGCCCTTTGTAAGGGCGGTAGAAAGTCATAAAACGGCGAATCATCGTGCGGCACCCCTCATTTCTCTTCTCTCTTATCGATCGTACGCGAAGGGTGGATGGTTGTCTAGGTGAAGTCCCATTCGAAGGAGGCATTCAATCGGATGAAAGAGGAAGCTTTACCGGAAAAAGAAGAGCGAGGCGGAGGCAGGCACCACGGACGTCATCGAGGACATGGGCATCGCGGAGATCATCGGGGCGAGCACGGCCAGGAGGGCGGAGGCGAAGGGCGCATCTCCGCCCAGACGTTCCGCAGGGGACGCGCGGTCGCTTTTCTCCAGCAGTTGACCGTGAAGCAGGACGCTTTGCGCAAGCAATTGAACGATCCCGATCTCGCCGCGGTGAGGGAAGTCGTCAGCGGGGAGTTGAAGGCGGTGGACGAGATTTTGCATCAGTTCGTCCTTGCGTTCGACCTGTACGACATGAGGCCCCGGGATGAGACGTGACGCAAACGATGGACGATCAGTTCCGCGCAAGCGGTCTCGAACGACCCTCGATCGGTCCCGAACGCGTCGCGCTGACGCTGCACGAAAAGGCCCGCCACGGCGGACCAGCTTTCGAAACGGCGGACGACGTCGCCGGCATCTTCGATTTCCTCGACAAGCATCTCGGGCGGGCGGACGCTTAGCGTTCGCCTTCGTTTTTGCTCTCCCCTGCGTCTCCGCTTGCTTCTGCATCCGCGCCTGAGTTTGCGACTGCGCTCGCGCTCGCACCTGCGCCTACGCCGTCATATGCGATAGCCGAGTCGATATCGAGCGCGGTCAAGCCGCCGGAGTTCCACGTCGTCAGCTTTAACGTCACCTTCCGGTAGTCGAGCGCGACGAAGGGGTGGTGATTCATTTCCTCGGCAATAGCCGCCACCCTGTTCACGTAGCGAACCGCGTCCATGAACGTCGGAAACAGCCTTCTGCGCACGATCCACTTGCCGTCCTCGACGCGCCACTCCGGCAACGCCGCCATTCTCTCCCGAAGTTCAGCTTCCGTTAACAACGGGTGTTTGCCCATGCGCCCGCTCCTCCTCTATTCGCTCCAATAAGCCGTATTTTCGACGATACCTTTCGAGAACCGCGATCCATGAAGGGCCGAACGCGAGGATGAAAAACAAATTCGCCGAAGCGTGAATGACCTCGAACGGGAAACCGGTCACGTATTTCCCGAACACCGCCGCCCACGAATGGGTTTGCGCCCACTGGTCGAGCGCGAGCGTCAAATTCAGAATCCAGCCGTACAGGAACCCCCACGCCACGCCGAACAACGCGAGCGGCAGCCTGCGGCGGCGGGCCGGACTGCGATGAGCGAACAAGCCCGCCGTATAGCCTGCCATGCCCCAGGCGAACATCTGCCAAGGCGTCCACGGCCCTTGGCCGAGAAACATATTGGATACGAGGGCGGTCGTCGCCCCGACCATCCAGCCCGCCTCCGCTCCGAACACGACGCCGGAGACGATGACGACGAACGTCACGGGCGTGAAGCCGGGCAGCAGCGTGGCGAACGGAATCCGGCTCACCGTCGCGACCGAAGCCATGACGGCGATGAGCATGAGCTCGCGCGCCTTGCGCTCCTTCCGCTCGAAGCGGAGCAGGAACGGAATCATCGAGAGCAGCACGAGCACGATGCCGATCAACAGCGAGTTGCCGCGCTGGATCGAGAGGTAGGAGAGTACGATATAGACGGCCGCGATCGGCACGATCAACCAACGAACGGACGTTGCGGATTTCATCGGGCGGTCGCCTCCTCTAACGCGAGTAGACGGTGAAGCGGCGTCGCGTAGAACAGGTTCCCTCGGAAAAAGGCTTCCGGCTCGCCGTCCGCGACGATCTCCCCGTGGAAGAGCAACGAGCACCGGTTGGCGTACGCCGCCGCGAATTCGACGTCGTGGGTCGCCATCGCGAGCGTCGTTCCTTCCTTATGGATATGCCGCAGATGCTCTCCTAATATCCGCTTCGCGAGCGGGTCCAATCCCTTCGTCGGTTCGTCCAGCAACAGCAGCTTCGGCTTGCCGAGCAGCGTGATCGCCAGCGCGCCGAGCTGCTGCTCGCCGCCGCTCATGTCGTGCGGATGGCGGGAGAGGAGACGCTCGATGCCGAGCCGGTCGGCCATCGCCCGGGCGTCCGCTTCCGCGCGGACGGTATCGGCTCCGGTTCGCGCGGCCGCGTGGACCAAGTCTTCGAGCAGGATATCGTGCGCGTAGTGCAGCACAGGGTTCTGCGCCAAGTAGCCGATCTCGGCGAAGCGCTCCTTCGCTTTAAGCCGGGCGAGCGGCTTGCCCGCGCAAGCGATGCTGCCGCGCTGCGGCTCCCGCAGGCCTGCCAGTAGCTGCAGCAGCGTCGACTTGCCGCTGCCGTTGCCGCCGAACAGCGCCGCCCAATCGCCGGGGCGAACGTCCCATGCCAAGCCGCGGAGCACGGCGGGCGATCGCTTGTCGTACGCGAAGAACAGCTCTTTCGCGGCGAGTAAGGCGGGTTTTGTTGGGGCGGTCAGCGCGGTTCGCTCTGGTGGCGCGGGAGTTTGCGCGGGCGAGCCGTGCGTGGGCACGCTCTCGGCCGTCGCCGCGGACTGCGGCCAGCGCGGGAAGCGCGGCAACCGACCGCGGGCTTCCTTCACCGTCAAAGGCGGTTCGTCCGCCGCCGACGGCTCCGCCTCGAGCGCCCATCGCGTAATCGAAGGAAGCGCGCTCGTCCAAGCGTCGTCCGCCCGGCGCCAAGCTTCGCGGACGAACGCTCTCGCCTCCCCGTCGAAGACGATCCGGCCGCCGTCCATGCGCACGACCCGGTCCGCGAGCGGAAGCAAGTCGTCGATCCGGTGCTCGCTCATGACGACGGTAATGCCCCACTCGTCGTTCAGCCGCTTGATCATGCCGAGCAGCTCGCGGGCCGCGAGCGGATCGAGCTGCGCGAGCGGTTCGTCGAGCAGCAGCACCCGCGGCCGGAGCAGCAGCGCCGCGGCGACGTTCACCGTCTGCTTCTGGCCGCCCGACAGTTCGTCGGTCTTACGCCCGAGCAAGGGCTCGAGACCGAAGAAACCGGCCATCTCGGCCATGCGGCGCCTCATCTCGTCCCGCTCCAAGCCGAAGTTCTCCATCCCGAACGCCAGCTCGTGCTCGACCGTATCGACGACGAGCTGATTGTCCGGATTTTGCATGACGAGGCCGACCGCCGCCGCGAGCTCGCGAGCCGGCCATTCCCCGAGCGGGATGCCGCCCAGCTCAATGCGTCCGCCGATGCGGCCGCCAGGCGACACTTCCCTTTTGAGCAGCCGCAGCATCGTCGACTTGCCGCTTCCCGAAGGACCGCAGAGCACGACGAACTGGCCGGCCGGAACGGAGAGCGTCGCGTCGGACAAGGCGGGCTCCGTTCCGGCCGGATAATAGAACGTTAAGTTCCGTAATTCGAGATGAGCCATGCCCTGCGATCCCTCCATTCCCAGCCTAGCGGCATTAATAGGAAACCGATATAGGCGGCTAAAGCGACGCCGTCGCCGACGGAGAGCGCGAACGCGCCCAGTCGCGGGTAGATGACCATGAAGCCGTGGCCGCCCGCCCACGCCGCGAAGAGCGGAACGGAGCAGGCGGAGAAGCCCGCCAGCGTCGCCCAATCCCTCGCCCGCAGCCGATAAGCCAAATACGAGCTGCGCTTGCCCGTGCCGTAACCGCGCGCCTGCATCGAGTCCGCCGTCTGAAGCGAATCCTCGAGCGTCCACGATAGCAACGTGCCGACAAGACGGGCTCCGTTCTTCGCCCGTCCGGTTAGCGAGCCTTCGGCGACGGTGATGCCGCGGGTTCTCTGGATGAGCATGAGCTCCCGCAAGCGACGATGAAGCCGCGGCACGAGCCCCATCGCCATCATGGCCACGAGCGCCGCCTTCGGAGACACCCGGGAGAACAGAAACAGGAATTTCTGTTCCGACATGACGAGCCTGTAGGTCACGAAGAACGTGAGTATGTTCAGCATCGAGAGCGCGAGCGTCGCCCCGTAAACGACCGATTCCAGCGTAATCGGAATGTCTCCCCAATATGTCAGCACCGTTCGCCCCCGATGGGACAGGAGCGGGTTGATCGCGGCGACGAGCAAGACGCCGACCGACATCGGGATCGCCCACTTCCGCCACTCCCGACCGCCGTCGAGATGCAAGTTAACAATGATCGCGCACGCCCACGCCGCAAGAAGAATATACGGGTGAAACAACAACATGCCGAAGGTTATCCCTCCGGCATAATAAACGAATATAACGATCGGGTGAAGCGATCGGAAACCGAAGCCCTCGGTCATGGCGTACTCTCCTTGCCTTCTTGGGCTTCCGCGTCCTCCGACACGTAATACCATTCCAAACGGTCGCCCGCCTCCAGCTTATAGGCGCCCGCGCCGATGTCGGCGACGATGCCGTTGACGCGGTATTTCCAACCGCTCGTCGGCCCGTCGTCGAATTCGAACAAGCCGTCTATGCCTTCCACGTACGTCATCGCTCCGCTTCCGCGGATGCCGAACGCCAGCCGATGCGCTTTGGCCGCGCGTTTCAGCACGCTTGCGGGGGTTTCCCCTTTGCTCAGAATGACGCTCTCGGCCTTCAAAATCGTTCCCCACTCCGCGTTTCCTTCGATCGAGATCGTGATGGCTTCGGTCGCGGGAGCCGCGTCGGACGGCCGCTCGTCTTGGCCCGGCTTCGGACTTGGGGAAGGGTTGGACGGGTTGGCGGATGCGGATGGCGACGGCGCGGGCGAGACTTCACCCGATGGGGAAGCCTCCGCCGACGATCCGCCCATCGTTGCCGTTGCCGTTGCCGAAGAAGAAGGCGCGGGAGCGGACGGTTCCGCCGACGGCGTCGGCGCTTCGGTTTGAATGGCGGACGACGCCGATGCCGTTCCGCCGTTACCGTCCGCCGAGCATCCGGCGATGACGACCAACACGACGAGCGTCAAGATGAGCCCTGCCGCAGCAGACCGCAACCTGGATATGATGTTCCCCACGCGCCTCTCCTCCTTTCTTCTTCCTATATCTACTGCTGGAGCTCCTTCGAAGTCCTTCCCTATCGAAGTGGTCCGCTCTACATGATCAACGAACTGGATATATCCAGCTATTTCAGCCCGAAGAGGTTCAACCAAGTTCCTTAATGGAAAAGTACATTGATTTGAAACCATTTCGCCAAAACCCGTCCCTAAAGCCGGATTTTAATGGACTTTTCCATCAAGCGTAACCCAATACCCAAGCAATGCACGATATTGATGGACATTTCCATTAACTCCTCGTTGTTTCGCCACTCAATAGAGCCGATCTTCGATTTTCCGAAAGCGCCCGCCGTCCGATTGGCGCAACTTGCGCCTCTTACCGGCCGACTTGTTGCAGGGTTCGCTCAGGAAGACCTTCAGGGGACGTCACGAATCCTTCGGATCTGATACAGCTTCATCCGGCCGATTGCAGGCGACTCTTGAAGAAGCTCGGAGGGGGTTACGACATGCGTCGCCACCCCCTCCTTCCGCTTACTTCCCGCTCGCGTGCCATACCCGCACGATCACCGCGGCCGCTTGCTCGCGGGTCAACGTCGCCTTCGGCGCGAACTTGCCTTCGTACGGCGTCAGCCAGCCTTGCTGGATAACCGCTTGCACCGCCGATACCGCGCTCGGAGTAATCTGCTTGGCATCCGCCAGCTCCGCGTTAGCCGTCGCCTTCAGCTTAAGCGCGCGCGTCAGCAGAATCGCCGCTTGCTCGCGAGTCAACGTCGCGTCCGGCGCGAACGCGTTCGCGGACACGCCGCTAACGAGACCCGCCGCCACCGCCGCGTACACGTCTTTCGCGTACCAGACGCCTGCCGGCACGTCCTTGAACGTGGTTGCCGGCTTGCCGTTCAAGCCAAGCGCTCTCGCCAGCGCCGACACGAATTCCGCGCGGGTGACCGCTTGCTTCGGCTTGAACGTCTCCGTTCCGTCGCCGATGCCGCGAAGCAGCTTCGCCGCGCGGGAAGCCGTTACGGCGTCCGCCGCCCATGCCGCGATCGCGCTTTGGTCCTTATACGCTCCAGCGATCGGCAACGCCGTCACCGAACGGGCGACCGACGGCGCCGCATCTTTCGCGTAGCCGGTCACTTCGATCTTATAGTAGCCTTCCGCTTGACCCGGGAAGGAAGCTTTGCCGTTCGCGTCCGTCACCGCGGACGCCTTGCCGACGGTCACTTTCGCACCTGCGATCGGCTTCGCCGCTTCGAACTTGCCGTTCTCCCAATCCCACGCGCGATTCGTGACCGTAACGGAGAAAGCCTGGCCCGGCTTCGGCTTCGCCGGAGACGGAACGATCGGATCCGCCAGCAACGTGGCGTCTCCTTTGTAGTAGATGACCACTTCGTCGCCTTCCTCTAGCAGGAACGCGTCCGCGCCGACCCCCGGAATAACCCAATCGCCGCCGCGCGCGACCGCGAAGTTCCATCCGTCGTATCCGCCGTATTTGCCACCGGCGATACCCGCGATGGAATTAATATATTTGCCAAAGGAGGATTGCTGAACTTCGTATTTCACGCCTTTGGCTTTAAGCAATTGCTCGATCGCCTCGAAAGCCGTTCCGCCTTGCGCGATGCCGGAAGCCGTCGCGCTCGCGTCGCCTTCGACGCGTACGCTGACGTTCTTCACGTGGGTCGCGACCTTAACAGGAGCCGACCACGCGACGACCGTCGGGACCGCGTCGGCGCGGTAGCCGTCGATCGCGAGCGCGAACGTTCCCGCTTGCGGCGCCGTCAGCGCCGCTTTGCCGTCCTTGTCCGTCTTCGCGGCCGCCGCGTTGCCGAGCTTCACGTTCACGCCTTCCGCCGGGCTGACGACCAATTTGTTCTTATCCCAGTCGAACGCTTCCTTCTCGACCGTTACCGTAACCGGTTGGCCCGCGCGCGGCGTCGCCGGGTCGAGCTTCACCGAATGGATCAGCGACGTTTCTCCGCTTCCGTAGTAGACGACGAGCTCGTCGCCCGCTTTGGGCGCGAACGTACCCATTCCTTCGGTGATCGTCACCCATGCGCCGCCGCGTTTGACGCCGTAATTCCAGCCGTCGTAGCCGCCGAACTTGGCGCTATCCACGCCGCCGATCGACGTCAGCATCGGTCCGAACGAGTAGCGTTCGACCTTGTAAGCGAGCTTCGACGCGTTCAGCACGTTCACGAGCGCTTCGAGAACCGTTTTGCCCGTCGCCGTGCCCGTTGCTACCGTTCCGGAGACGCCGTTGACGGTAACCGGGAATTTCGCCGTCGCGTTCACGCCCGCATACAGACCCGGCAAGCCGTCCAACCAGCGTTCCGCGGCCGTCAAGCCAAGCAATGCGTAATAAGAAGCCATGCCGTCGGCTTTGCCGCCGGCCGTATGGGAGAACTGGCCGTCCGCCAAGCGGAACTCGAGCAAACGGGTCAATGCCGATTTGCCGTCTTTCGAGAATCTCGCGTCGTTAACCGGATCGATGCCGAGCGCCGTCAGGGCGATCACGACCTGAGCCGTGCTCTCGCTCGATTCCGCTGCTCCGCCGAAGCCGCCGTTCGCAAGTTGCACGCCGGACAGCCATTTCAAAGCTTCATCTATAGCGGTCTTTACTTCGGGGCGATCCTGGTATCCCGCCAAGGCGGTCAGAACGATTCCCGTGATGTCGGTATCGCTCTTGCCGGCCGTCAGCGACCAGCCGCCGTCCGCCGTACGACGGTCGACGAGCCACTTGACCAAGTCGTCCCTCGTCCACTTGTCGTTCGCGCCCGGCACGTAACCCGCCGCGTCCAGCGCAAGCAGCGCGTACGCCGGCGCGTTCGGACCTTGAGCGGTGATTTTATCGAAATTCGCGATTTTGCCGAGTAGGTCCGTCTTGCCCGAACCGACCTTGCGAGCGTCGCCGCCGACCGCGTTCACGGCAAGCGCCACGCGAGCGAAGTCCGTCACGAGCCGCAGATTTCCTTCGTCCGCGCTCTTCGCGGCGGCCGTCAAATATCCCGAGCCGACCGGCGAACCCGAACGCGCCAATCCGAACGCCACCCAATCGCTCGGAGGCTGCGTCTTGCCGAGCAGCGCTTGAAGCGAGTCTACCGCCTGTCCGACTTGCTGCCGGATCGACGCTTTCGCGCCGCCCGCCGAATCGTCGCTTGCCGCTCCCGCGACGCCGGTCCAAGCTCCCGCGACGAATTGCAGCGCCACGATCATCGCAAGCGCGCCGCGCAGCCAACCTCTTATACCTCTAGTTTCCTTCATGTCTTTTTCCGCGTTCACCTGACCGCACGCTCCTCTCCGTAATTAGCGTCTCCGGCGCCTCTAGGACGACGTAGACGTTCTTGCTTGCAGAGTGTAGGCAACAAAAAAACATCTCCCTCCCGGAAGATGTTCGCGTGATGGCCCGAGCCCCTCGCCGATGCGAGGGATGACGTGCGTCCGGATACCGATCCGTCCGCGCTCGCCGAGTCGCTCCGCCGCGGAAGCTCCTTGCCCGCGCACAACGGGCGCAAAGCCGGAATCCGCGGCCGATGCCGCCACACCTCCCCTATTCCTCGTAGGTTTTCGGGTGTTTGTCGAGAACGGGCAGGTTTCCTGGCTCCTGGATCGATGCCTCCCGGACCTTCCCGCCTCCGTCTCCCGACGGCCGCAGTGGCATGTTCCGATTGGCTCCCCATGGTCAGTGGCGGGACCGCGCCGGTTTCGCACCGGACTTCCCTATTAAGCTCTCGCGAGCACCCTGTTCTCCGCCGTATTCACTTGGACGATCGGACGACATCATCCCTCTTATCCGATCGCTGCGCAAAACGTCCGCCAGCGTCCACCGTACGCCGGGGACGTTTTTGCTTGGACAACCGGATCGCATCGGCATACGATCGCCGATTGTGCCTCTCCGGTAGCTTCGCAAAGCTTCCGCCAGCGTCCACCGTACGCCGGGGACGTTTTTGCTTGTGTAGCCATATTAACACGCGTGCCGTGGGCTGTCCATCGGTCAATGTAGGCAATTCCCGCGCCCGGCGCGGCCTTTCGGCTTCTTCCTTGCGCTTCCCCGCATCACGAATTTACGAAAAACGCCGTTCGCCTCTAAAGCTTTGGCCCCTTTCTGTCGATAAACCTAGTATCGTGTCGGTTGCTGAGAAACTCTCCTGTCGCGTACATAACATTCTTCCATATGCCGGGGTGTACGATGAAAAATTCAACGATTATCGGATTAACTTTAGGTTTTGTCGCGCTTATTTTCGGAATGTTCCTGAAAGGCGCGCCAATCGTAAGCCTGATTAACAATCCGGCGGCTTACGTCATCATTCTCGTCGGTACGGCGGCTTCCGTTTTCGTCGCCTTCCCGTCCTCGGATCTCGCTAAAGTTCCGAAGCTGTTCAAGTTGATCTTCAATGAGCCTAAGCTCATCGCCCGTACGCAGCTGATCGGCATGTTCATGGAATGGGCCACGATCACCCGCCGCGAAGGCTTGCTCGCCCTCGAAGCCCGCGTCGACGAAATCCAAGATCCTTTCCTGAAATCCGGCATGCGCATGATCATCGACGGCAACGACCAAGACTTCGTGCGAGACGTTCTGCTCGAGGACATCTCCGCGACCGAAGACCGTCATCGCGTCGGCGCCCAGATCTTCTCCCAAGCGGGCATGTACGCGCCGACTCTCGGGGTGCTCGGGGCCGTTATCGGTCTGATCGCCGCGCTCGGCAACTTGGCGGAGATGGAGAAGCTCGCCCACGCCGTCGCCGCCGCGTTCATCGCGACGTTGCTCGGTATTTTCACCGGTTACGTGCTCTGGCATCCGATCTCCAACAAGCTGAAGCGCTTGTCCAAGCGCGAGATCGACCTCAAGCTCATGATGGTCGAAGGTTTGCTTTCGATTCAATCCGGCGTATCGACGATCGCCATCCAACAGAAATTGCTCGTATTCCTGACCCCGACGGAAAGGCTTTCCCTGGCGGAAAAGGAGGATACGCAGAGTGAGCAAAAAACGGCATGAGCATCATGAGGAGCACGCGGACGAATCGTGGCTCCTTCCCTATTCCGACTTAATGACGCTGCTGCTGGCTTTGTTTATCGTTCTGTACGCTGCCAGCGCCGTTAACACCTCCAAGCTGGAAGAGATGAGCAAAGCGTTCAAGACGGCGTTCAACTCCGGCATCAGTATTTTTGAACAGGGTGCCATCACCGAAGACGATCAGATGAGGAAGCGTACCGACGAAACCGATGAGCGCAAGGACGACGGCAATAAGAACAAGTCTCGCGAAGCGCTCATGCAGCAAGAACAGCAGAACCTCGAACAACTGCAGAAGGAGCTCGACAAGTACATCGGCAAGAACGGTCTCTCGTCGCAGCTCGATACGCAGTTGAACCACTCGCAGCTGCTCATCACGATTCGGGACAACGCGTTGTTCCCGTCCGGAAGCGCGTCGATCAAGCCGGACTCGCAGAAGCTGGCCAAAGCGATCGCCCAGATGCTCCAGCAATATCCGGGCTACGAGATTCTGATTACCGGCCACACCGACAATCAGCCGATCAAGACGGCCGAATTCCCGTCCAACTGGGAGCTCAGCTCGCAACGCGCCCTGAACTTCATGAAGATTCTGCTCGAGAACGGCAAATTCGATCCTAAGCATTTCAGCTCGACCGCTAAAGGCGAATACCGGCCGTTGCAGCCCAACGATACCGACGCCGGACGCGCTGTCAACCGCCGCGTGGAAGTGTCCATCCTCCGGAATTACATCGAGCCGGCGGACGCGAACAGCAACGATCGGACATTGTCGGCGATCGCGAACGACAACAAGCAACCCTAATTATCGCCAACCGTATACAAAAAGGAACGACCGGAGAAGTTCGACTTCTTCGGTCGTTCCTTTTTCGTTGCCGCGTGTGCCGCTTTGCGGAACATTCTTCCGTTATTCTGCGTTTGATGGCGCTTGTGATCGGGAATAACGTACCTATTTTCCGTTATTTCCTCGGGAATGGCCTGTTTTTGGGCTCTTTGCGCGATTATAGCGGAAAAAGTATCCGCTATTCTCCCGTTCGAGGCCTCGAACGCATGGAATATCGGAAAAAGTTGCCACTAATGAGAGGGCTGAGTAGCGGTCTGGCGGGCTTGCGGGCTTACGGGCTTGCGGGCTTACGGGCTTGCGGTTTAGCGGGCTTGCGGGCTTCCGTAGTTCCGTTCGCCGACTCCCGACACCCGAGAGATCCCCCGCCCTGCCTTCGCCCCCAAAAAACTCGCTATAGCCGCCCGTTCTCCGCCATCCACCTGCCGTCGCGCACGAGCACCGTACCTTTGCCGTCCGGGCTAACCGAGCCGGCGCGAGTCGCGTCGCCGCTTCCGGCCCCCGCGCCGTTAGCCGCGCGGATCATCGCCGCCGCGACCGTGCGGCCATGGATGGCCCGGTAACGTTTAAGCGGACCGAGCAGCAGCGGACCGACCGCTTTCATGACGGCGCTCCACAGCTTTTCCCCGCGCCTAATCTGCTCCCTATCGCCCAGCAACAGGGACGGGCGGAAGATCTGCAGACTCGGTAGCGCCAGGCCGCCGAGATCGCGCTCGAGCTCGCCTTTGACCCGGCTGTAGAAGATCGAGGAGTTCGCCGAAGCTCCGGCCGCGGAGACGAGTAAGAACCGGCTCGCGCCGGATGCCGCGGCCCGCCGCCCGAGCGCCATCGGGTATTCGTAGTCGACCCGGCGGAACGCTTCTTGCGAACCCGCTTGTTTGATCGTCGTGCCGAGCGCGCAGAACCAATCGTCCGCCCGCAGCGTGGGCGCGACTTCCGCCAATGTCTCCAAGCTGACCGCGACGACTTCCAATTTCGGATGATCCGCGGGAATCGCCTTGCGCGACAGGGCGATGACCCGGCCGTAATTCGGATCGTCGAGCAACTGCCGGACGAGCTGCTTGCCGATCAGTCCGGTCGCGCCCGCCACGAGGGCCGTTTTCGAAGAGGAAACCATGGCTCAGCCTTCTTTCCGCGATGAATCGTTCCTCTCCATTGTACCAGCTGCCGCCCGGTTTTCCCATCCGCGAAGCGCGGTCGCAAGCTCCGCCCAAGTCACTTTCCGGTCGGGATGGGGCGCCGGCGCCGGCAACAAGCCTTCCGCCTGCAGCCACTTCATGTCGGCCGTGCCGAACGGCGACCAGTCGACGCCCGAGACCCGGTCTCTCGCCGTCTCCCGCCTCCCTTGCCCCTCTTGCCCGGATGCCGCTCGCTCCATGACGACCTCCCCTTTCCCTCTCCATGCCAGCATGCTCCGCCACATCGCCGCGATATCGTGCCCGTACCGGTACGATTGGACGGAACGCGACCACTTGCCTCCGAGGTCTTCCCAGCAGAGAACGGCGCCGCGCCAACCTTCCCGCTCCAGCACTTCCGCATCTTTCGTAGAGAGGTCGGAGCCTTCGGGGAGAGGCCAAGAAGTCGCCATCGCGTACAATAGCCTCATTCTCGTCTCGATCGAAGACTCCTCCGTCCACCGGTCCGCCCCGAGCGGCGCCCACCATGGCCCCGTCACTCCCGACGTCCAGCCTCTCGTCTCGATCGCCGTCTGGCAGAAAGCGACGTCTCCGCGGATGCCGTAACGCTGCCCGATACGCAAATAAGCTTCCGCCACTTTCGGCGCTTGCGGATTGCGACGCCTGACGTAGGCGCTCATCCGCTCGGCGTCGCAGCAAGCTTGTCCGATGATCGACAGCTTGCCCGACGGCTCCAGCTCGGGATGCCCGCGGAACTTCTCCCCGACTTTCTCCGCCATCAGATCCACTCCAACCGCGCTTCGCCGCAAGTTTGTCCTGCCCTTCTCTAAAGCTTATTCAAGATTTCACTCGGTTTGACCTTATTTGCCAACCTGATACAATAAAAAAAACGACCATCGAAGCAACCGAGGATGTTCGACCGCGTTCAGCAGTCGTTTTTCCACGTACAAAGTGTTTTTTGAATGCCACTTCATCTTTGTGCCTTCTATGAAAATTCTGTAACGCTAAAAATGAGTTGTACCCACATAACAACAAAAAATGTGCATAACTCTGTGGATAACCCGTTGGTTATCCACAAATTCATGCACAGCATGTTAACAACGAATACATGTTCGCGGAGTAAGGAGAACTTCTCATGATGTTAACGGAAGACGAACGCTGGATGAAAGAAGCGATCCTTCAAGCACGCATCGCCGAATCGTTGGGCGAAGTGCCGATCGGAGCCGTCGTCGTTCGGGACGGCGCCGTCGTCGGGGCGGGTTACAACCTTCGCGAGCGGGACCGGGATCCGACGGCGCACGCCGAGATGATCGCGATCCGCCAAGCGAGCGAGAATCTGCAAGCGTGGAGATTGCTCGGTTGTACTTTATATGTCACGTTAGAGCCTTGCCCGATGTGCGCGGGCGCCATTCTGCAATCCCGAGTGGAGCGTGTCGTATACGGTGCGCCCGATCCGAAAGCCGGTTGCGTCGGCACGTTGATGGACTTGCTCCAAGATTCGCGCTTCAACCACGCGAGCCCCTGGACATCCGGCGTGCTTCACGAGGAGTGTTCGGCCTTGTTAACCGACTTCTTCCGTAAGCTGAGGAGCCGTTAAACCCGCCAGTCCGCTTATTTCGGCCAATCTGCGGTATTCCGCTTCTTCCTTCCGAAGGCGTTGAAGCTGAATGATAAGATGATCGGCTTCTTCGCTGACCGCTACGATCTCGGGATCGGTCAGGCTGCCAATGTCGTTCGCCATCTCGCACAGACGACGCTGCAGCAATTGGAGGCGTCTTACTAAATGAGTAGTCTCCAAGCGATCCAATCTGACCTCTCCTTAACCTGTATGCGTATTTTTCGTTCGATTTCGCCAAGGTTGTGCATATATGGCTAGGAAAAATGAACTAATCAAATTATAGGACAGATTTATCCAAAATTTTGTAGAATCGTGTCGAGAAAAACGTTTATATTTCAAAAAATTTTCCGACAAAATTTGACATTGTTACCTACTTCTTTAGTCTTAATTATCGGGTCGTCTATTGCGATCGAGGAGGAAACGTCGCCATGAGCACTCGCGTCATCCTGGTGGAAGACGACGACGCCCTTCACCGGGGCATCCAATTCACCTTGCAGCAAGAGGGCTTCCAAGTGCTCGGAGCGAGAAGCTTTGCCGAGGCCAGAAGCCTGCTCGGAAGCGGCGTAGCCGACTTGCTTCTGCTCGACGTGCAGCTGCCGGACGGCAACGGCTTCGACTTCTGCGCGGAAGTCCGGCGCACGCTCGACGTACCGATTATTTTCCTGACGGCCAGCGACCAAGAATTCGACATTGTCCGCGGTCTCGACCTCGGAGGAGACGATTACGTCACGAAACCTTTCCGTCTCCGGGAGTTCGTCTCGCGCGTGCACGCGGTACTCCGTCGCCGCTCGCCGGCGAAGTCCGACGAGAAGGACGTTCTCGTATCGGGACCTTTCGCGCTCGCCGTCGGAGAGATGCGTCTCGACAAGCTCGGCCAGGACATTCCGCTCAGCCTGACGGAATTTAGGTTGCTCCGCTTGTTCATGTCCCATCCGCGTTCCGTGCTCTCGCGCGATCAAATCATCCGGCACGTGTGGCCGGACGGCGCGGAAGTACTCGACGAGAATACGGTGGCGGTCAACGTCCGCAGGCTGAGGGAGAAAATCGAGGACGACCCCCAACGTCCGGAGACGATCGTTACGGTCAGAGGAGCCGGTTACCGATGGAACGGTTAGAGAACCGATTGCCGCTCGACGCGGCCAGAATATGGAGAAACCCTTCCACGAGGAGGCTGGCCGCCGCGCTGTGCCTCCTCTTCGCATTGTGTCTTGCCTTCGCTTTCTGGTACAGCCGCTATTCCGCCGAACGGGTGAAATCGGAACTGCTCGACAAGCAAGCGGCGGCGATCGGCCGGATGACCGCGGGGCATCCCGATCAGACAAGCGAGTGGCTCAACCTCTATCTGAACGGCGAGCAACCGACGGCGGAAGATATCTCGGCCGGCCGGAAGATCATGTCGCAATACGGCGTGACGCCCGAATTCGCGGTCGAATGGATTCCCGCCGCGAGCTCTCATCGCTCCAGGACGTTCTGGACGCTCTCCGCCGCTATCGCGACGCTGTTCGCGCTGTCCGCCTTGTTGCTGTTCCTCCATCACCGGCGACAGCTGTCGGACATCCGCGACCTCGCCTTGGACATCGAAGAAACCGTCAAGCACGATCGGCCGGTTCCACACCGGCATTACGATGAAGGAGAGCTCGGACTGCTGGCGAGCGGCGCCCAGGAACTGTCTCTTCGTCTGCGCCAGACGATCGAACAACTGCATCGGGACCAGTCGTTCCTGAAAGATACGGTTGCCGACATCTCGCATCAACTGAAAACGCCGCTCGCCTCGCTCGCGATCTACGTCGATCTATTGCAAGAAGGCAACGTCGATAAGAACCACGCGGACGAATTTCTGGCGATCTGCCGCCGCGAGCTCGACCGGATGGAATGGCTGACGCTCACGCTGTTGAAGCTCGCGCGACTGGAAGCGAACGCGCTCGAGCTGAACGTCGTCGAAGCGTCGCTGCTCGATACGGTCGAGCAAGCCGTCGAGGCCGTCGGGCAGACGGCGAACCATAAAGGCGTCAGCATCGTCTTCGACGCGAACGGACGGTCCGAAGCCGGCCACGATCTCGTCGTCCCGCACGACCGGCGCTGGCTTTCGGAAGCGATCGTCAACATCCTGAAGAACGCCGTCGAGCACAGCCCGCCGGGCGCGTCGGTCTCGATCGGCCTGGAGAGCACCGCCGTATTCGCCCGCCTCCTCGTTCGGGATCAAGGACCGGGCATCGACCCGGAGCATCTTCCCCACGTGTTCAAGAAATTTTACCGCGCTCCCGGCCGGGGCGGGGAAGGCAGCGGCGTCGGTCTCGGCTTGCCGCTCGCCAAGTCGATCGTCGAGAAGCACGGCGGCTTCCTGTCCGCAGCCCCCGGCGAATCCGTGGGAACGACGTTCACCCTCGCGCTGCCGCAGCGCCTTCTCCCGGTCGCTCCCGCCGAAATCTCCCAAACCCTGAAGCTTACGAAACTGTAAGCTTGCTCCCGTCAGTCCTGTAAGGTTGGCGCGTTATACTGGGTTCGTAGTCAGGGGAGAAGCCGCGGGACGACCGTCCCGCCTCCCCGAGAATCCCATACCGGAGGATGAATCCAGACCATGAACGTCATACATGTAGATGGTTTAAGCAAGAGCTACGGCGCCGGTTCGACCCAAGTGAACGCGCTGCACGGC
This sequence comes from Cohnella suwonensis, assembly GCF_042655365.1. Taxonomy (NCBI): domain Bacteria; kingdom Bacillati; phylum Bacillota; class Bacilli; order Caryophanales; family Paenibacillaceae; genus Cohnella; species Cohnella suwonensis. The sequence continues at coordinate 19,244 of NZ_JBHSMH010000064.1, forward strand.
GTGTCCTTCTCCATTAAGCAAGGCGAATTCGTCGCCGTCGTCGGAGCGAGCGGCTCCGGCAAGAGCACGCTGCTCCACCTGCTCGGCGGCCTCGACAAGCCGAGCGGCGGTTACGTGCATATCGACGGCGAAGACTTGTACGCCTTGAAGGAGAAGGACCGCGCCGTGTTCCGCCGCAGGAAGATCGGCTTCATTTTCCAATCGTACAACCTCATCCCCGTGCTGAACGTCGAAGAGAACATCCAGCTCCCGCTGCTCCTCGATCACCGCCAGCCGGACAAAGCGTACGTCGACGATCTGATTCGCACGCTCGGCCTTCACGAACGCAAGAAGCACTTGCCCTCGGAACTGTCGGGCGGCCAGCAGCAACGCGTCGCCATCGGACGGGCGCTCGCCTACCGTCCCGCGATCGTGCTCGCCGACGAGCCGACGGGGAATCTCGATTCCGCGAACGGACGCGAGGTGATCGAGTTGCTGAAGCTGGCGGTTCGGCAATACCATCAGACGGTCATCGTCATCACGCACGACATGAACGTCGCCGCCGAAGCCGATCGCGTCATTCGCTTGCAGGACGGCATGGTTCTCAGCGATACCCAAAGCAGGGGGAACGCGCTATGAGAAGCTATGGCGCCATGGCGGGGAAGTATTTGAAGCAGCAGAAGAGGAAAACGATTCTGACCATCGTAGGCATCATGCTCTCCGTCGCGCTCATCAGCGCGCTCGGGACGATGGGGCAGGCGCTCAAAGACAATTACATTCTGGAAGTGGAAGCGAGCAACGGCACGTACGAGCTCGGTTACGCGAAGCCGACGCCCGCCCTGGTCGACACCCTCGACAAGCACGTGCTCGTCGAGAAGATCGGCGTGCTTCGCCCGGGAACGTCCACGAAGCTCGACAACGCCTATGCCGTCAAGCTGGACTCCGCGAACGCCGACGCGTTCGGGCTATTGCCGGCCCAGCTTCGGGAAGGCCGTTACCCGGAGACGCCGGACGAACTCGTCGCGGAGCAATGGATTCTGGAGCTATTGCCGGGAGCGCCCAAGCTTGGCGGAACGACCGAGCTGACCGCGCCGGACGGCAAGCCGCACGCCTATCGCGTCGTCGGCACGTTGAAGAATCAGAAGAGGACGCAAACGGACGGCATCGCCCAAGCGTTCACGCTCATGAGAGATGGCGATCCCGTCGGCGAGCAATCGACGGTCGTCTTTACCTTAAAGAAAGGCGCCAAGGTCGACGCCCATCTCGAAGAGTTCCGGAAGCTGAACGAGAACATGCTCGTGAACCTGAAATTACTCTCGCTGCGCGGCGAGAGCGGCACCAGCATCGACCAAGCGCTGTCCATTATTATCGGTACGCTGGTCGGCCTCGTCGTGCTCTCTACCGTCGCCGTCATCTACAACGCCTTCCATATCGCCGTGCTGGAAAGAATCCGGCAGTTCGGCTTGCTGCGAACGCTGGGCGCTTCGCCGCGTCAGGTCCGAAATCTCGTGTTCCGCGAGGCGACGGTCCTGTCGCTCATCGGCGTCCCTCTCGGCTTGTTGATCGGCTGGTTCGGCCTATGGTTCACCCTATGGCTCATGACGCAAGGCGGCCTTCGGATCTTTATGATGGAAGATTTCCATTTGACGTTCCATTGGTGGATTATGGGCGGTAGCTTGCTGGTCGGCTTCCTCGCCGTCTACGTCGCTGCCTGGCTGCCGGCGCGTAAAGCGTCGAGCGTCTCTCCCGTAGACGCGGTGAGGGGCGCGGGAAGCATCGTCCGCGAATCGTACCGCCGCTTGCGCGTTCCTTCCCTGCTGACGCTGATCGGCATCGAAGGAAGGATGGCCTCGACCAATATTCGCCGCAACCGGACGAAGTTCCGCATTACGACGTTCTCGATCGTCGTCAGCATTACGCTCTTTATCGTGTTCCACTATTTCACGCAGCAGCTCGTCGGCATGACGACGACGTCCAACGAAGACGACCGGATCGCGTTCCAGCTCATCCAAACGTACAATTCGGATGATGAGAACGCGGACTCGAAGGAACAGGCGGATCTCGTCTCCGCCGACCAGCTGGCGGAGCTCCGCAAATTGCCCGGCGTGTCGGCCGTCTACGGCCGATATACCGAACGGTTCTCGCAGGCGATCGTGCCGGAATCTCTGATCAACGCCGACTTCGCCAAGAAGACCGACAGGACGATTCCGTCCGTCGATTGGCAAGGCCGCAAGGATCTGCTCCTTAACGCCCGTATCGTACTCTACGATGAAGCCCGGCTGAAGGACTCGGCAAGTTATTTGAAAGCGGGCACCGTCGACCCTCGTAAGCTGTCGGGCGAAGACGGCGTCCTGATCGTCCAAACCGTCAAGCCGGTCACCTCCGGGGGGAAAACCGAGATCATGCCGCTTTCCCGCTACGAAGTCGGGGATAAGCTCGCGCTGGATCTGTATGCCGACGGCAACGCGCCGACTCCCGACCGCGTTCATGAAGTGACGGTGGCGGGCATCCTCGAACAATCGCCTTTTAACGCACCGTATCAGCGGGAACCGGAGCTCATCGTCATCGCGACGAAAGAGACGATCGCCAAGCTCTCGGCGGCCGCTTCCGACAATCCCGACGAAGCGGCGGAACAGTCTACGCGGCTGAACGGCGTGGACGTCGCCTTGAAGGACGGGGCCGACCCCGCTCCGGTTAAGCTCGCGCTCGGCGAGATCGCCCGCTCCCAGCCGGGCATCCGGTTCGTGGACATCGCGGAGTCGCAGAAGGAAGAACGGCAATTCAATCTGCAAATGCAAATCTTCGTCTACGGCTTCCTCATCATCATCGGGGGCATCGGCAGCTTGAATATCATCAACACCGTGCAGACCAACCTGCTGCTGCGCCGCAAAGAGATCGGGCTGCTTCAGGCGGTCGGCATGACGATGGGCCAGATTCGGAAAATGGCTGCGGCGGAAGGCGTCTGGTTCGGCGTCATCGGCGGCTTCTGGGGCAGCGGGCTCGGCCTCGGCATCAGCTACTTCCTGTACGCCAAGCTGAACGACATGCAAGGCTTCCCGTTCGAATTCCCTTGGACGGCCGCTCTGGCCGCCAGCGGCGTCGCCTTACTCGTCGGATTGCTGTCTGTGCAAGGGCCGCTCAGAAGAATGGAGAAAGCGAATTTGCTGGAGGAGCTTCGCAACGAGGCTTAGTCTGCGGACAGAATAAAAGGGTAATCCCCGGCACGCCGCCTATCGCGGTCTTGCCTCGGATTACCCTTCTTCATTGCTCCTTGGCCGGCGCGCAAGACTCGCGGACGACGAGCGTCGTCGGCACGATCTCCGCCGGAGGCGGCATCGTTCCGTCGTTGATCAGCCCGTCCACGAGCTCGATCGCCCGCCTTCCGATCGTCGCCATGTCCTGCCGCACCGTCGTCAGCGGCGGGCTGACGTGCGCGGCGATCTCGATGTCGTCGAAGCCGACGACCGAGATATCCTCCGGTACGGACAAGCCCGCTTCGCGAATAGCCTCGATCGCCCCGATCGCCTCCAAGTCGGAGCCGCAGACGACCGCGGTCGGTCGATCGGGATTCGCGAGCAGCTCCTTCATGAGGCGGTAACCTTCTTCCTTCGTGAAGTCCCCGTCGACGACGTAATCGTCGCGATAAGGAATGCCCGCCTTCTTCAAGCCGGCGCGATAGCCGTCCAGCCGCAGCCTGCCCGTATAGGAGTGCCGCATGCCGGATAGGAAAGCGATTTTCCGGTGATTCAAGCCGGCGACGTAAGCGACCGCTTTCCCGATCGCCTCCTCGTTATCCGAGCTGATGAATCCCGCGCGCCCTTGCTGCATGTCCAGATCGATGAACAGCGTCGGGATGCCCGATTCCATCAACTCTCCGAAATCCATGTCGTCGTGCTGGAAGCCGAAGACGACGACGCCTTCGACGTTGCGGCTCTGGCAATGCCGCACGAAGCTGTATTCCTTGTTCCGCGACAGCTGCGCCAAGTAGATCAGGTCGTAGCCTTTATCTTTCAGCGCCTGTTCCATGCCGCCCAATATTTTCGTGAAGAACGGATGCGCCAGTCCCGTCGTCAGGAAGATGCCGATCGTCATTGAGCGTCGCCCGACGAGCGCCCGCGCGGCCTGGTTCGGACGGAACTGCATTTCTTTGACGAGCGCCAGCACCTTCTCTTTCGTATTCGCGTTCACCGTCGTATACCCGTTCAACACTTTCGACACGGTCGCAACCGACACGCCCGCCGCCTTGGCCACGTCCCGAATATTGGTCGCCATGCACTCGCCCCGCCATCTCCGCAAATTCCTTCAATTTATTCTGATGTTACCACATTGTTAACCGGAGTAGAAGGAGGGGAGTATTGAAACGCTCCGTCATTATGTTATAATGATAACCATTGTGGCTCCGTAGCTCAGTGGATAGAGCGACGGTTTCCTAAACCGCAGGTCGGACGTTCGAGTCGTCTCGGGGCCGCCACTTCTTGAAAATGATGAAGAACCGCGATTTCTCGCGGTTCTTTTTGTTTGCTTTTCCGGCTTGCGGGACGGAGCGACCGCCGCCGCGTCCCCCTACACCGTATACTCCGCCGATGCCTCGGTAATATCCGCGAGATTAAACCGCTCGCCGTCTACCGTGAACGTCCGGTCGTACGGGTCGACCCGCTCCACGACGCCGATGACCGCGCAATCCTCGAGCGGATCGTATAGGCGGAACTTCGCGGATGTCTGCATGCCGAGCGATTCCAATAAGACGCGAAGGATGTCCTGCCATTCCGCGGAGCCGATCGCCGGTCTTGCGTTCGTCGGTTCGACCGCCGTCATATCGCGTATACCGCCTGAACCGTCAAGATCCGTTCGACGGACAGCGTGCGGAATCCGCGCTTATCCAGATCGTATACCCGCGCCTTGCCGTTGCGGACGGCGAACAGATTCACTCTGCGTTGCGAAAATTTGCCTTGCGTGTCTACGTAAATCAAATCCACCTTGCGTCCGATGCACTTTTCGATCGTCGATGCGCCGCTCATGGGATATCCTCCTCGAAATGGAACGTATGTTCTTATTATAACGAGATCATATGTTCTTATTCAAGGGCATAGCCCTAAATCCTCGAGACTATTTTTCTTTCGCCCTTCTCCGACAAAGAACCCCCTCGCATCGATCGAGGCCACTGAAAAAGTCCATTTCCGCTAAAAGGTACAGACTCTCATTAATTTGAGGGGGCTGTGCCTTTTTCTTGTATAATTAAAGTATTATGTTGG
>NZ_JBHSMH010000066.1:0-75503 GCF_042655365.1 Cohnella suwonensis
GTTTTGCTGTTTTCGTGCAAAAAAAAGAGCGGGCTATCTTTTCGATAACCTGCTCTTGTTCTTGATTTTGGCCCTGCTCCTTAACTTAATGACATTGGAGGTAAAGCCTCCGGTTTTTCTTAATGTCTTTATTGTTTAATACGACACAGCGTTATCTATTAAGGCGAGAAGACTCCCTCTTTCTTTTCCTTTTTTTCAAGAAAATCATAACGCCGAGAACATGTACTGCCAACCAGAGCAGTACAGCGGGCCACCATGTGTATAATGTTTCTGCATTCATTTTTCATTTCCCCTTATCGTTAAATGGATTAAAAAGAGCCGCCTTAATCGTCTAAACGGTGCGCGACTTAAACCGGAGCATTCTTTAGATTGCGACTTTCATTCTACATGCACTCCTTTTGGTTTCTTCAGAATATATTCCTCTTTCAGAACGCTCGTCTTCTGGAACGATTCCCCTTCCACATCGATCTTAGGCAGCATCCGATCCAACCACTTTGGGAAGTACCAGGCCGACTTGCCGAGAAGGGACATGGCGGCAGGCACAAGAGTTAGCCGCACGACGAAGGCGTCGAAAACAATGCCGAAGGTAAGGGCGAGCCCCATGGATTTTACGATCGTATCGTCGGCGAAGATGAAGCTGGCGAATACGGCGATCATAATGAAGCCTGCCGCCAATACGATTTTTCCGCTGCTTTTCAACCCGTACAGGATGGCTTTCTTCGGATGCCCGTCATGGACGAACTTCTCGCGCATCCCGCTGACCAGAAACACCTCATAGTCCATAGCGAGCCCGAACAGTATGCCTGCCACCAAGACCGGCAGGAAGTTCAAGACCGGAGCGGGTTCCGGGATTCCGAATAGGCTAGCCATATGCCCGTCTTGGACGACGAACACGATAAACCCGAGCGTTGCCGTAAGCGTTAGAAGATAACCGAGAACCGCTTTGATCGGGATCAGAATGGAGCGCAACACGATGGCCAGAAGACTAAATGCCAGCAGTAAGATCAATCCCGCGAACTTGGGCAAGGCTTGATTAAGCGTGTCCGAAATATCGATATTGATGGCCGTAGCGCCCGTAACCATAAGTTCCACATGATATTGATCTTTTAGGCTCTCCGCTTGCTCGCGAATGAGCTTGACCAGATCGCTCGTCTTCGCGTCTTGCGGTCCCGTCTTCGGCAACAAGGTCAAGATAGCCGTATCGCCGTACTTATTCATATACGGCGGAGTGACGCTAGAGACGTTCGGCAAGCCGCTTATCCCTTTCGTCGCTTCGGCAATGGCCGTTGCGGGATCGCTCGCTGCAGAGTCTGCTTGGGCCACGACAATGAGAGGTCCGTTAAATCCGGGGCCGAAGCCTTCGGCCAGCAAGTCATAGGCCCTACGCTCCGTCATGTCCGCGGATTTGGAACCGTTGTCGGGCAGCCCGGTATGCATATGCAAGACAGGCAGACTGATCAATCCTAATAACAGGACGGATACGACGAGAACGGGCAGAGGATATTTGGTCACGAATCGTCCCCAAAGGTTGGATTCCGGAACCAGCTTCACGGGCTGCTTGGTTGGATGGACGTTCTTCGTTGTTTTTGGCTTGAACAAGTTTTTCGAGCAACCTAGAAGAGCCGGGATGCAGAACAGAGATACCAGCACGGCTACGAACACGGTAACGGCGGCGGCAAGCCCCATCGCGCCCAGGAAGGGGATTCCGGTGACGGTTAATCCAACCAACGCAATGATTACCGTAAGGCCCGCGAACACGACCGCGCTTCCCGCCGTCGCATTGGCCAACGCCGCAGCTTCCTCGCGTTCTTTGCCGTCTTTCAAATTTTGCTTGTAACGCGAAATGATGAACAACCCGTAGTCGATGCCGACGGCCAGACCCAGCATAGCCGCAAGAGACAAGGAGAATGAGGGGATTTCCGTATAATGCGACCCGACGAAGATCAACATTATTCCGATTCCGAGCGCGATTACCGCAGTCAGAATGGGAAGCCCTGCCGCCAGGAAAGAGCCCAACGTGAGAACCAATATCAGAAAAGCGACCGCAATCCCGACGATCTCGGAGCTTCCGCCGGCTTCGACCTCGGACAAGGCGACCGTTCCGCCGAGCTCGGTCTGCAAGCCCTGGCTATTGGCTCCTTCAATGGACTTTAACGCATGATCGATCGATTCCTTCGAAACATCGTCCGCCGCGGCTTTATAGGTAACGGTGGAAAAACCGATCCGTTTGTCCGGACTGAGAGTGTTGGCGTCGTATAGCGTGGTTATCGATGCAATCCCGGTATCCGTCGCGATTTCCTTTTCCGTCGATTGAATGAGTTGCTTGACGGAGTCGGTCTCCAACGTCTCGTTCTCGGGGGCCTTATAAATCAACCGGATCGTTCCTCCCCCTCCCGACGTTGTGCCGAAAGCCTGGGACAATACTTGCTGCGCTTTCTCCGACTTGGTACCGGGAATGGTCATTCCCCCGCTAAAGGCGGATCCCATGCCTACTCCTAGCGCAATGGCCAGGATAAGCAGGGCAACCGTTCCGAATAGTACCGTCTTTCGTTTGCGAAATGCCCATTTTCCAATTCCGTACAAGTAGTTAGCCATCCGAATGTGTTCCCTCCACTATGAATCTGTTTGTATGACTCTCATCATACCTGCGATTCGCGGAGCGGATATCGAACGAAAGGGCATGCCCTTTCGGGCAATTATGGGCAAAAAAAAGACGTACCTTAGAGCCGTGGCTCCTCCGTACGTCTTCGTTCAGATTTTGACGATGCCGCGCTCCAACGCTACGGCAACCGCTTGGGAACGCGTATCCACTCCCAATTTATTGTAGAGACTCGTGAGATGCGCTTTGACCGTCCGCTCCGATATTCCCATCTCCGCGGCGATTTCTTTGTTCCGATACCCTTGCGCGATGGCTTGCAGGACATAACGTTCCTTCTCGGAGAGCTGCGTTGATTCCTTGGCTTTGCTTGTTGTCTCCTGCTTTTGTTTGGCTTGGAACACTCTTGTTATAATTTCGGGTTGGAGAAGAGTCTCCCCTCTTAAAGCGGACTCGAGCGTGCGGAATAAGGTCTCTCTCCCCGTATCCTTCAGGAGATACCCTTTGGCGCCCAGTTCAAGACCGCGGAGCATCAACTCGTCCTCATTGTAAGTGGTGAGAATGATGACGGGAATCTCCCAATGCCTCGCCTTCATTTCTTGCATCGCCTCAAGCCCGCTCATTCGGGGCATATTCAAGTCGATCAGAATGACATCGGGCTTCTCCGATTCCAGCAGCGTCAATGCCGCGGCGCCGTCTTCCGCTTCGGCCACGACTTCATACGAATGACTGGTCTCCAGGATGAGCTTCAAGCCTTCACGGATGTAGAAGTGGTCGTCCACGATCATCACTTTATGCTTCATTTGCTTCTCCTTTCCCAAGCGGGACTTGAATCCGAATCATCGTTCCCTTCGAATCGCTCTGAACCTCGAAGGAGCCACCGATGATACGGACTCGCTCCTGGATGCCGAGAAGGCCGTAATGGCCTGGTTGTTTGCCGATTTGCGCGGGGTCAAAACCTTGCCCGTCGTCCCGAATCTCGAGGCGGATCGCAGAACCGGCTCGCTTCATCAGAATCCATACCTGATCCGCCTGCGTATGCTTGGATACGTTGGCGAGACATTCCCTGACGATGTGAAGACAATGCTCCGTTAAGAGCTTGGACAGAGGGTTTGGCGGATCCAATTCGATATGGACCCGGATGCCCGACTCTTGTCGGTAGCGTTCGATCTCCTCGTTCAAGATCTGGACGAAGTCGGCATGCGAGGCCGAGATGGCGCGCAGGTTGTCTATAACCTGCCTGGCCTCCGCCATCGTTCTTCGGGCTCGTTCCATCGATTGATGGACGATCTCTTGGGCTCTTCGGGGATTGTCGGCGGACAGGTGGGCATCTACGGCTTCGAGCTGCATGATGAGTCCGGCTAAGCCCTGGGCCAACGTATCGTGCAGGTCCCGGGCCATCCGCTGGCGCTCGTTCGAGATCGTCAGCTCTTCCACTCTCAGGTGCGCGATCTCGAGCTCAGCCAAGAAGGACTGGGTGCGGCGCTGGGCTTGAAGCTGGCGAATGGCGAGCTGAGTAGTCGCCATCACGACCAACGTCATGAGCAGATACAAAGGGAGAAGCAAAGCTAATAAATGGGCGTCGCCGATATAAGCGGCCGTACAGCTGAACATAAGGTAATAAACGACAAAGGTGACGATGATATATCGCTTCTTCCGATAAACGGCCACGCTTTGCCCGATCATCACCGGATTCAACGCCACCAGGAAGACTGGGGAACCGTCCGGCACAAGGTATGCGGCCCCGTTGATCAGAAGGGCCTGGACAAGGAAATACAACCACGGCCGCTTATTCGTCAATGTCTCGGAGTGCCAGAGCAGAGAGGCGTGCAGGAGCATCAAACCTCCGAAGAACAGGAGCGGTATGAACTGCAGGTCTTTTACCGACAGTAAGATGAGCGTTCCGATGCAAACCAGAGCAATCCAACCCATAAGAGGCCAACGGGTCATCCGTACTGCGGCGGGCATTCGTAATGGCGACCCCTGTAGATCCTTCATTCCGGTCATTCCCATCGCTCCTTCCCCGTAAGGCTTGTACGCCTTTATTGAAATCTTAATAACTATACAATAGCATCCGTTGAGAATAAAGAATCCTTAACCACTCCGGACTTCGGCATTCCGACATGATCGAGTTGGTTCCTATCAAAAAAGAAAAGGAATCCGGTCAATCGACCGGGTTCCTTTTCTTCCAGTACCAGAAAGTATATCGATGTTATCTTGATAATCGATAAAGCGCCGCGCCATGCGGAGGGATGGAGACAACCAATCGATCCGTAAGCGTACCGATTTCCGTTCCCGTCCATAATTCCTTTGCCGTAACCGGTTCCGCGAGCTCAAGATCGGCAAGGTTTAACGTCAGTTCCAAATCTTTGTCCCCTGTATTGAACAAGGCGACGTAACGAACTTCGTTAGGACCGTCCGCCGTCCAGGCGACGCGGTCATCTTCACGGTAGACAAGTTTCGCTCCGGAGCTGCGTTGATGCATTTCGAGAACATCCGAATTCGTAAGCAATCGGTTCGTCCAATCGTCGTTATCCCTTAGCTCGCCTCCAAAGAACAAAGGAGAACGGAAAATCGTCCATAAGGTCATCATCGTTACCTGTTCATGCCGGGTAAATCGCGTCCATCGATCGGCGCCGCCCCCGTCTACGGAACGGATGCCGATATGGCCGAGCGGAAGCATATCGCAATCGGGCCATACGCCGTCGCCGGTTTTTCCCTGCCATTGCTCGCAACGATCGAACATATCCAAGAGCAAGTCCCACAAGTCCCAGAAGTCGTCCGTCATCCGCCACATATTCGCATTGCTCGCCAATTCGTCATTGTAGCGCACGGGAGCAGGACCGGGGGAAAGACTGAGTACCATAGGCCGTCCGCAACGATCGATCGCTTTTCGAATCATCTCGATTTCGGGCAGATGGGAGTCATATAACCTGGAAGCCGCGATATCGTCCACTTTCACGAAGTCGACTCCCCACTCCGCATACAATTCGAAGAGAGAATCGTAATAAGCTTGAGCCCCGTCTTGGGAGGCATCGACACCGTACATATCCGTATTCCAAGGACAAATCGAGTTGGCGTGGGCGATGTCGCGAGCCGTCGCCGTTCCATGTTTAATCGGCGTATTCGCATGAGCGGCTTGCCGCGGAATTCCTCGCATGATATGGATGCCGAATTTCAACCCGAGACTATGGACATAATCCGAAAGAGGACGAAATCCTTTTCCCCCCGCAGCCGAAGGGAAGCGGTTCACGGCCGGTACGAGACGGGAATATTCGTCCATTTCAAGCGGAGCGAACTTCCGGTATATCGATGAGGTTGCCCCCGGTTCGTACCATTGGATATCGACGACGACATATTCCCATCCGTATGCTTTCAGATGTTCGGCCATATACTCCGCGTTCCCGCGAATTTCCGCTTCCGTAACCGCCGCTCCGTAGCAATCCCAGCTATTCCAGCCCATCGGCGGCGTAGGCGCATGTTTGCGATGAATCAAGCTCGTCACTCCTCTATGAGACAATATTGCTTACACAACATCATGATAGTCGGAGATTATTCCTTAATCTACAATAATTTATTACTTCGATAGCACAAAATTGCTCTTGTAATTTCATTAGTCGAAGAAAAGCCGGTTATAATGCAAGCTTTTATTGCCGGAACGGAACGAACCGGGGGTTTGTCCGGTTAATTTGCGAAAAACTTTAATGAAATAACTGCCGGTGGAATAACCGACTTCGGTGCCGATTCGGTCGATGCTCCAATCCGTCGTTCGGAGCAGCTCGATTGCCCGTTCAATCCGCACGCGGTTTAAATAATCGTTCGGAGTGATGCCGACGAAGCGGGAAAACGATCTCAATAAATGAAATTTGGAAAGAAGAAGGCTCTCCGCAAGCTGCTCCAACCCAACCGTTCGGCTGTAATTTCGGTCCAAGTAGCGAACGGCCTCTTTAATCGAATCCGGCCATCCTTCCTTGTTTTTTGCGTGGGTAGCCGACAATCTTTTGAGCTCTATGATGAACTGGTACACGTAAGACGATGCAAGATAAGGATCCGTTATTCTCCCGGCTTGCGCCTCGGCGAATATATCCCGAAGCATGCGAATCGGGATGCTCCCGGGTTCCAAGACGGGAGTCGAGCCGATTGTCGCTTTAATCTGTTCCCAAATCGGAAAAATCAGCTGCGGGCGAAATAAGATGAAAAAAAACTCCCAAGGGTCCGAGCCCTCCGGATAATAGTATCGGTGGTCGTCCGGAATTTCCGCGAGAAACGCCCTTCCTTGAGGGATCCGATAGCTTTCCTTGCCTTTTTCGAAGATTCCTTCGCCGCTGACCGTATATTGAAAAAGCAAAAGAGGCCCATCCGTTCGGATTAATCCGTCCCAATGGTAAGAGGGCGAATGGACGCGATCATGCCCTACCGCGAAAAGATTGCATAACAGCAAATCCGCGATATCGTTAAAACGAAAACCAAACGTACCAAATCCAAGGTCAGCTGTCATTCGGCACCTCGTCTTCGTTCCGATACGCGGGCAGCGTCGACATGGCCACGCCCGTCAACCGCAGCGCGACTTCCGCGCAAGTGCCTTTGAGCCCTTCGTCCAACCAGCGATCGAAGAAGCCGACCGTACCGTAAGCCGCGAACGTCGCGTGCGTCTCGTCGCGATAAATCGGTTGCAAGCGGGAGCGAAGAATAGCGGCTAATTTGGTCGCGAATGCGTTGTCTTTCAGTCTGCTCTTGTAAAAGTGGCGATATGCCCGAATATGCTCACATATGGCAATCGCGGCGGGATATGTGTGTTGCTGCGAATCGAGCGACATTCGAATTAAGCGCTCTTCGTCCAGTTCGCCGCCATAGAGCCCTTCCAGCTCGCCGGTGATTCGATCGGTCAGACGGTCCATCAAGTCGTATTTATCAAGGAAATGCAAATAAAAGGTCGAGCGGCTGACGCCCGCCTTGCGGACGATGGCGTGCACGGTTATTTTCTCGAAGGGGCCGATCGCAAGCAGCTCCAAGAAAGCCTGAATGATGTATCCTCGCGCGTTCATGCCGTTGTTGTCATAATCGTTCATGGTTGCCGGCCTCCCGTAAAAATGGACATTTGCAAGCCGATTGTCGTTTGAACGAATACCGGGACAAGCCTATGCTTAAGATGAGGTATACGACTATGTTACCTAATCATCGCGCAGGAGGCAAAGCGTATGAAAAAAGTGTATGTCATCACGGGCGGATCCGGCGGTATGGGGAAAGCGATCGCGCGCCGTCTCGGCAAGTCGGGGACGGTATTGCTGGCCGACGTAAACGAAGAACGATTGAAGCTAGCCGCGGCCGAACTGGCGGAAGGCGGATTGACGGACGTGGCGTACCGGACCGTGGACATCACGAACGAGAACCAGGTGAGCAAGCTAGCGGAAGCCGCCGCGAAACTGGGCGAGCTCGGCGCCATCGTACACACCGCGGGCCTGTCGCCGACGATGGCGGACGGCCGCAGAATCATGGAAGTGAATTCGGTCGGCACCGGCCTTATCCTGAAAGCGTTCTTGCCTCTCGCGGGGCCGGGCACCGTCGCCGTATGCATCTCGTCGATGTCGGCGTATATGCTCCCGCGCAACGATGCCTATAACGGTATGCTGGCGAATCCGCTCGCACCGGAATTTCTGGATCGGATCGCGGCTTTCACGAATAACGCTTCCGAAGCGGCATACGTTTTCTCCAAACTCGGCGTCATCCTGATGGTCGAGGATCAAGCATGGGAATGGGGACGGAAGGGCGCGCGCATCGTATCCGTCTCGCCGGGCACGATCAATACGCCGATGGCCAGACAGGAAGCATCCCAGTCGGAGCAAATGAAGACGCTTCTGGACAATACGCCGCTAGGCAGGGAAGGGGAAGCCGACGAGATCGCTTCGGCGGTCGCCTTCTTATGCGGCGACGACGCCTCCTACATTACCGGCACGGACATTCGCGTCGACGGCGGCACGATCGCCAACGTGCAGCGACTTGCTCGGTTGAAGCTATAACAGTTCAAAACGCCGACTAATTTCAATCGCAGTAATATTCGTAATATCGGGACGACGCGCGTACCTCATCGAGGTCCGCGCTTTTTTATTGTTCGTCAAAAAGTCGTCAAAGTGCTAATGAATGGGTCGGAAAAACGTTAGTCGGCCGAGGCGGAGAAGGAGGCACAGGTGGATCATTTCGTTCGCACGTTCCCTGAAGGTTATCGGACGGAATTGAACGAGGAGACGAGTAACGTATCGCAAGGGCAGAAGCAATTGCTGACGATTGCGAGGGCGATTCTAGCAAATCCGAGGGTGCTCATTCTTGACGAGGCGACCAGCTCCGTAGAAACCCGGACGGGACGCGGATCTGATTCTCTGTATGAACGAAGGCGATATCGTCGAGCAAGGCACGCATGAGGAGTTGATGCGTAAGGGCGGGTTCTACGCGAGCTTATATCAAAGCCAGTTCGAGCATGCGGAATTGGTCGCGGGTTATTAGTCGTCAATTCGGGCGCAAGAAGGCGATCCCTCTCCGATAGAAGCTCGGAAGGGGATCGCCTTGTTTTGTGCACGGATCTTATCGCTTCGTCATTGTTTCAATCCGTCATTCATCCATTTTGACGCCCAAGCGTAGATATCCGAAATAATCGGCCCCACGTCTTTTCCCTTTTCCGTTAATTGGTATTCAACTCTTGGCGGAACTTCGGGATAAATCGTTCGGGTGACCATGCCGGCGGCTTCGAGCTCTTTTAACCGCTCCGAGAGTAGGCGGCCGCTGACTTCCGTATCTCCTTCAAGATGGCAGAAACGTTTCGGTCCGGAAAGCAGCTGAAGCAAAATGGTGATCGCCCATTTTTTTCCCAATATATCCATCGCTTGGGTAACGAGACATGTCCTCGGTTTTTGCATATCGGATCATCCCTCTAATTCTGATTAAGGTATTATTATTATAACACAATAAAATTACTTGCAATAACTAAATTACTGTTGTACAGTTAAGTTACACAAAGTAAGTATTGGGACCGGGAAGATTAATCAAGTTTATTTTTTTAACCCAATACTTACTTTTAGTAATAAAATTACGATTTATTACAATGAATGAGAGGACAGTATGACTATGAACAAAGGTTTAGTTATTGCAGGCAGGGCGGTACTTGTGGTCGTGGGATTGTTCTTTATGATGAACGGTTTTTTCAAGGTATCGGGAGCCGAACAGGCGGTTACCGCGTTTCAGGGATACGGGTATTCCGACGGGTTCCGCGTTTTAATCGGCATCATTGAACTTGCTGGGGGACTCGCTTTGATCTTCCGGAAAACCTTCTTCTATGCCGCTGCTTTGCTCACGGCAGTACTGATCGGCGCGGTAGGAACACATATTACAAACGACGAAATGGCCATGCTTCCGATGCCCATCGCGCTGATCGTAATCCTGGTCGTCGCATTTATAAGAAGAAGGTCGCTGCAACAGGCTTACGCCCGTTAATCGAACAGGAGGTGTTCACTCGCATGGTTCCGGCTTTATTTATCGGTCACGGTTCGCCTATGATGGCCGTGCAAACAAACGACTATTCGCGGTTCCTTGGGGAATTGGGCCAACGCTACAAGCCAAAGGCGATTGTGATTTTCAGCGCCCACTGGGAGAGCGAGACGCTCGAGTTGACGTACACGGATGGGGTTCTCGATACGGTTTATGACTATTACGGGTTTCCGGACGAGATGTACCAGGTGAAATATCCGGCAAAGGGCTCTGTCGATATTGCGGAAATCCTCGAGGATCGCTTCAAGCGCAATGGCGTTCAAACGAAAAGAGAACTAAAGAGAGGCCTGGATCATGGTTCATGGGTTGCCTTGAAGCACATGTATCCGAACGCCGATATCCCTGTCGTTCAATTGTCCGTGCACCCTTATTTATCGCCCAAGGAACAATATCGTATTGGCCGGGCGCTGCAAGGGATCGGAGCGGATAATATTTTGGTCGTTGGCAGCGGGACCACCGTACACAATCTACGCTGGTTCTTTCCGAATGCATCGGAGCCGAAAGCCGAAGCGGTGCAATTCGACGATTGGATCATTGACAAAGTGCAAAAGCGGGATCTCGAGTCGCTGGATCGCTATACGGAGCTCGCCCCTCACGCGCGGCTGGCGGTTCCCAGGCCGGAGCACTTTGTGCCGCTCTTCTTGGCCATGGGCAGCGGAGACGAGAACATCGCTCCGATCGTCCTTCATCGATCGTATGATTTTGGCACCTTGAGCAATTTGTGCTTCGAATTTTGATAGGAGATGGATATATTATGATGACAAAAATGCTCGACCCTAATGTCGTTTCTCTTCTGAAAGAAAAAGTAAAGAAGATCGAGAACGGCGAAGAGGTCATCTATCTTGTCGGACCCATTAAATTGCCGATTAATCTGATGGGGAAAACCGTTCACTTCAACTGGTATTGCTGGCTAAATTCCCGCGAGGCGACGGACGAGATAGAGCAAATGATCGCCAAGCTGTCGGAAGGCAATTTAGCGGAATTCCAACAATCGAGCGTATTGGTTCACGGGGATTTTCAAAATGCCGACCGCGCCTTGATTCGGTTTCACTCCATCTGCCATACCGGCGATATATTCGGCAGCAAGCGCTGCGATTGCGGCTACCAGCTGAAGCAATCGTTGAAGCATATTGCCGAACACGGCCACGGCGCGCTATTTTATTTGGCCAATCATGAAGGCAGAGGCATAGGCTTGTTTAGCAAGGCGCTTGCTTATGTTTTGCAGGAGAACGGGTATGATACCGTAGATGCTAACCTTCAGCTTGGTTTTGCGGATGATGCGCGCGATTACGGCGCAGCAATCGAGGTGCTGAAATCGCTCCGAACCAAGCCGGTCACTCTTATTACGAACAATCCGCGAAAATTGGCGGCTTTGCAAGCGGCAGGCATGGATGTCGAGGGTCGGGTTCCGCTTTGGGGAGATGTCTCCGAATATAACGATAAATATTTGAAGACGAAAATTAAACGTTCCGGACACTTGAATGAAAGACGACGGGCGCTACCATAATGACTGATTACTGTTGATTACGAAAGGGGAATGAACGAATATGAAACCTGATTATGAGCCGTTATTCGAGGATTTGACTTTAAGAAGCGGTGTCAGGCTAAAAAACCG
The DNA here is from genome assembly GCF_042655365.1 of Cohnella suwonensis. Taxonomy (NCBI): domain Bacteria; kingdom Bacillati; phylum Bacillota; class Bacilli; order Caryophanales; family Paenibacillaceae; genus Cohnella; species Cohnella suwonensis. The sequence goes on from NZ_JBHSMH010000066.1 coordinate 11,748, forward strand.
TCTGGCGATGGCGCCGATGACGACGATGTCCGCGAATCCGGACGACAGCGTCTCGGATGCGGAAATCCGTTACTATTCCCGAAGGTCCGGGGGAGTCGGCATGGTCATTACCGCATGCGCGTATGTCTCTTCGAACGGCAAAGGGTTTCCCGGTGAAATATCCGTGCATGACGATACATACATTCCAGGCTTGAAACGTCTTGCGGCGGCCATTAAGGAAAAAGGCGCGAAGGCCGTTCTGCAAATTTTTCACGGCGGCCGGATGAGCCCGGCGGAATTCGTGCCTGACGGCGATGTCGTAAGCGCGAGCGAGGTTCCTCCCGCTCAAGGCGTGGGTCTCGGGACGATGAAATCGCCGCGGCCGCTTGCGAATGAAGAGATCGAGGGGGTCATCCGCGAATTTGGCGAGGCGACGAGAAGAGCCGTCGAGGCCGGCTTCGACGGGGTCGAAATTCACGGTGCCAACGGCTACCTGCTTCAACAATTTTTCTCGCCGTATACGAACCGCCGCGAAGACCGCTGGGGAGGGAGCGTGGAGAATCGACTGCGTTTTCCGCTGGCGATCGTGGACGAGGTCAAGCGGACAGTTCAAGCGCATGCCGGGGCGCCGTTCCTTGTCGGATACCGCTTTTCCCCGGAAGAGCCGGAGACGCCGGGCATTACGATGGCGGAAACGTTCGTGTTAATAGATGCGCTGGCGGATAAAGGCCTGGATTACCTTCATGTTTCCCTGAACGATTTCTGGGCGGCTCCGAGGCGCGGGACGGAGGATACCCGTTCTCGAATGGAAATCATACAGGATCGAGTTGTTGCTAAAGTCCCCGTCATGGGTGTCGGCGCCATTCGAACCCCTGACGAAGCCGCCAAGGCGTTGCGAACGGGTGTATCGCTTATTGCGATTGGCCGCGAGCTTGTCGTCGATCCGGACTGGGCGGAAAAAACGATGGAAGGACGGGAAGCCGAAATCGCAACGACGCTAACGAAAGACGATCAACAGAAGTTGGTCGTACCGGATCCGTTGTGGCAAACGATTCTGCATGTTCCCGGCTGGTTTCCCCTGGCTGAATAAAATTGAATAAGGGAGACATTCATATGGTTCAAGTAATGAATTCAAGTTCGGTTGAAGAAATCGTTAGGACCAGAAGATCCGCCAATAACTTCGACAGCAGCGTGAAGATAACGCGCCGGGAAGCCGAAGAAATGTTTGAATTGGCCAAATTCGCTCCATCCGCTTATAATCTGCAACACGCACATTATGTTGTGGTCGATGATCCTGAACTCAAGCTAAAGATGAAGGAAGCCGCCTATCGTCAACATAAAGTCGAGACCGCTTCTGCCGCTCTTATTATTCTTGGGGACTTAGAAGCCTATAAGGATGCCGAACGCATATATGAAGGCATGCTTCATTTAGGAATACTGGATGAGCTGACTTATAAACAAACCATTGATTCCATTCATGCAGCATATCAACACGAAGAATTTCGAAAAGAAGAAGCCATTCGTAATGCATCGTTATCGGCTATGCAATTTATGCTTATTGCCAAATCAAAAGGATGGGATACTTGTCCGATGATTGGCTTTGATCCTGAGCAAATGAGAAGCCTCTTTAATATTCCCGATCGATATCATATCGTCATGATGATGACGATAGGCAAAGAAAAAACGAATCATCCTAGACCCAGAGGCTACCGTAAGCCGGTCGGTGAATTTGTTCAGTTTGGACCCTATTAAACCGGAAAAGTCTAGTCCTGATAAGAAGGCTTGAACCCTTTACACGGTTCAAGCCTTCTCGTTTTGTGGAATGAAGATCTTTTGGACGGTTCCATTTCCTATTCTAACTCGATTCGGAAGACAACCGGCACAGAGCTCTTAACTGTTGCCGTCCGAATCGTTAAAGCTTCATCGTTTCGGTCCCATGACGGCTTGTCATCGAATCCGAGCACGCGGATATCCCGGATGAATCCATGATAGTGGGGAGAATGCTCTTTCAACGAGCGAATGCGCACGATGCCATCTTCCGGATAAGCCAGAACCGTGGCATACAGATAACTTCCTTTTACCGTGAAACGGATGTCCGCGCTTGTGAAGGCAGTGGCCGCGCCGTCCGTAAATTGGCCTTCTTTGATTACCGTCGGACCTTCGCCGGAAGTTTTCCAATACGTCGTGCCGTAAATCGCTTCTCCGTTGATCCGCAGCCATTCGCCGATGGCAAGCAGGATATCACGGTCCTCGTCCGGGATCGTTCCGTCCGCTTTGGGTCCGACGTTGAGCAACAAACTGCCGTTTTTGCTGACGATATCGACTAGGTTCTGAATGATCTCCACCGGCGATTTATATTCATTATCGGGAGTATAGCACCAGGAGTTTCTCGCAACTGCCGTACAGGTTTGCCAGAAGCGCGGCTTCAGATCCGCGAATTGGCCTCTTTCCACATCGAGTACGGCGGTGCCGAACATGAAAGCGTCGTGTTTGTAATTGATGGCAACGGGGTATCCCCATTCTTCGCCTCTATTATAATAATAAGCCGCGAATTTCTTCAGGTACGGTTTGAAAGCGGCGTTTTGAATCCACCAATCGAAATAAAACACTTTGGGGCGGTAACGGTCCGCGAGCTCGCAGCAGCGAAGCAGCCAGTCCTCCAGAAACTCCCGATTCGGAGGAGAGCCTTCCAGATCCTGATGATCGGGCTCCGGCATCGCCGGCCAGTAGAAGTCGCCGCATGCGAGCGGTTCATGGATATCCGAATCAAATTCCTTGCCGTGGGACATGAAGAACCAGTGTTCCGCGCGGTGGGAAGAGACGCACAGCTCCAAGCCTTTGCGTTCGAACGCGGTTTTCATTTCGGCGAGAAGATCCCGGCCCGGCCCCATCTCGTAAGCGTTGAACCGGGAGAGTCCGCTTTTGTACATTTGAAAACCGTCATGGTGTTCGGCAACCGGCATCACGTATTTGGCCCCGCAGCGGCTGAACAACTCGGCCCACTCTTCCGCGTCGAACCGCTCCGCCTTGAACATCGGAATAAAATCCTTGTAACCGAATTGTTTGTGTTCTCCGTAGGTACGGATGTGATGCTCGTATTCCTTTGAATCTTTCATGTACATATTGCGCGAGTACCATTCGCTTGAGAAAGCGGGTACGGAATAAAGGCCCCAGTGAATAAAGATGCCGAATTTGGCGTCCTTGTACCATTCGGGAACCCGAAACGATGCGAGGGAGTCCCAATCGTCTTTGAATCGGCCTCTTGCAATCGTATCTTCAATCGCTTGCATTTCCTTTTTCTTATCCATTATGCGCATGACAGCCCTTTCCGGTTATATGTCTCTCATGATAGCGACAAGACATGCCGGAAAGAATGGAGATTCCTCATATCATTTTGTAGATTACTAACCTGTTACGGCTACCGATCGTTTTCCGAAATCGGACCGTGGGTTTGCCGGTATGCGGATGGAGAGAAGCCGGTCATCGATCTGAATAATTTGGACAGGTAGGAGATGTCGGGGATGCCGACCGAGCCGCCGATCTCGGAAAGCGGGAGATTCGTTGCGGTCAGCAGCCACTTCGCTTCCTCTATCCTTTTTTTGTTGACGTATTGAATCGGAGAGGCGCCGAAGTGGCGTTTGAATACGCGAATGAAATAATTCGGATGCAGGTGTACCCTTTCGGCCAGTTCCCTGATCGTCAGATTGTCGCGGTAATGGGCGTGAATGTACGCAACGACTGCCTGAAGCGGCTCGGATATCGCTGCCGGCCGAATGCCGTCTTCGCTTTCGCCCGCATGCTCCAAGTAATAAGCGATCAATTTGTACAAGGCGGCTTTAAGCAGCAAAGGTGAAGTTACGGAATCGGATGTCTCGCCGGAGAGCAGATCGCGAAAGAGTCGCGCGGGCTCCCCATCGTCTCCGGTAACGATGAAGAAGGGCGTCTTCAGCAGATCGAACAGGTTGTTTTCCCCGATTCTGGCCGTAAAGTGGCACCAGTATTTCGTAAACCGCGGACCGTCCGTGCAGGAGTAGGATTGCTTCACTCCTTGCGGCATCATGAACCATTGGCCCGGTTTGGGGGCGTATTCCGTATCGCCGATCTTCAGCCAGCCTTCTCCGTCGCAGATCAAATAAAATTTGTTGTAGCCCGGCGTGTAATCCAGGTCCCGCCAATCGGGCCAAACCTGGTTGTATCCCATGGCGGTGACGTTGACTTGAAGGTTAGCGAGATAAAGCCGAATCAGTTGATGCCGGGAAATGTTCATGGCTCTCTCCGATTATGGGAAGATAAGATTCTATATTTCAGAATACCACAATGTTGCGAGGATGAATTTTTAGATGATTTTTAGATGATTTTTTATGGTATTATCAGGAACTTCATGCAGTTAAAATAAAAATAGAACCGCTTACATCAATCGTCCAATGAGGAGGTGCATGAAAACAACATCTAAGAGCAGTCACGAGTGCCGCTGTGAATCGATTTGCTCGAAAGGCAGGAGTGTCGCATTTTAACACGCATAGGAGGATATTCATACGTAAGATCACTGGCATACCCAAGTAACGTCTGGCTAGCAATTCGTATAGCTCTGATCCCATTATAAAACCAAAGGAGAATTTCATTGCGTACAAAAAGATCATATCTATCCGTATTCATGGCCGTTTCCTTGCTGTTGGCGCTTTTTTCTTCCGTGGGCACCGCCGCGGCGTCCAAAAAAGAATCCAAAATCCAGTCCTATGTTAGCGCGATGCAGCCCGGATGGAACCTGGGCAATACGTTCGAGGCGATCGGAGCCGACGAGACGGCATGGGGCAACCCGCGGGTAACCAAAGAATTCATTAAGGAAATTGCCAAACAGGGTTACAAAAGCATCCGGATTCCGGTTGCATGGAAGCAGCATATGGGCGACGCTCCGGACTATACGATCGATCCTGCATTCTTGAACCGGCTTCAGGAAGTGATCGATTGGTCGCTGGACGAGAATCTGTATGTCCTGATCAATATCCACGACGCATGGTTGTGGATGAGATCGATGGGTACGGATCATGATGAGGTTCTGGCCCGCTATCAAGCGATATGGACGCAAGTGTCCGAGCGCTACAAGGATCATTCCGACAAGCTGATGTTCGAAAGCGCCAACGAACCGGCTTTCGATAACGTCGATACGGCGACGCAGCACGCGCTGCTCGATGAGCTCAACACTTCCTTCGTCCATATTGTAAGAGCGTCGGGAAGCGTAAATGCCGTTCGACCGCTCGTGCTACCGTCGTTATTTACCAATGCCGGGCAAGACCATCTGGATTCGCTCGCAAGCACGATGGCCAATCTGAACGACCCGAATTTGATCGCCACCGTTCATTTTTACGGCTTCTGGCCGTTCAGCGTCAACGTTGCGGGCTTCACGAAGTTTGACGCCGTGTCGATTAACGATATCGTTACAACGGTTGACAATGTCTATAATTCGTTTGTATCCAAAGGCATTCCCGTTATCGTAGGCGAATACGGACTGCTCGGCTTCGATGCCAGCGTCGGCGCGATCGAGCATGGCGAGATGCTGAAGTTTTTCGAGTACTTTACCCAATACGCCCAAGCGAAAAACGTGACCCACATGCTATGGGACAACGGCCAGCATTTTAACCGCATAACGTTCCAGTGGAGGGATGCGGAGCTTTACAATATCATTAAGGCAAGCTTGAAAAGCCGTTCTTCCACCGCCGAATCCGATCTGATCTACGTCAGGCAAGACGCTCCGGCCCAGGACGCCGTAATCCCCCTGAATTTGAACGGCAATGTTCTGACCGGCATCCGGGCCGGCGACTATAAATTGATCGAAGGCTCGGACTATGAGTTGAACGGCGAAGTCTTGACCGTCAAAGCAAGTCTTCTCGCCAATCTTACCGCATCGGGCCAACTCGGCGAAAGTGCCGTGTTGAAAGCCCGATTCAACAAGGGCGCCGATTGGAGCTTCCATGTCCTCTATTACGACACGCCGGTGCTGCAAAACGCGGAAGGCACGACCGGAAGCTTTGCGATTCCGACCGCCTTTAACGGTGACCGCCTTGCAACGATGGAGGCCGTGTACGCCGCGGGGGGCAACGCCGGTCCGCATGGCTGGACTTCGTTCAAAGAGTTCTCCCGGACATTCAGTCCTTCTTATGCAACGAATCAAATCGTTCTAACGCAGAACTTCTTCAATGAAGTCAATGACGGAGAGGTCATTCTGAAGTTCCACTTCTGGAGCGGCGAAATCATCAATTATACGATTACGAAGAACGGTACGAGCATCACGGGCACAGCCTCGTAAGGAATCGATTCGGAGAAAAGGGGAGTCCTGCCTTGCGCCCGTGCGCTGCGGCAGGGCTCCTTTTCTTGCGAAAAAAATTTACCACAAACCGCGAAGGCTTATGCTGCGCGGTTTCTTTCTATTTATCCGTAGAATCTTTCATTATTCTTTTATTGGGTTGAACTACACTTATATTTATAGTAACCAAGAAATGAATGTGTTTTGACTTGGAATGACGTACACTAGATTTGAAATGTAAAAGTTCGGTAATAATCTGTCTCGAAATTGAAAGGAGATTCTTTATGTCGCGCCCATCACTCCATACGAAATGGCTTTCCGGGATACTGGCAGCAGTTGTGCTCTTGCTCGCCTTCCATGCTCCGGTAAGTAAAGCAGCAGAATTACAACAAGCTCAGGTAAACGAAGCGGATTCAACTGTGTCGAACCCGGCTCCTGGCACGATTAGCATGCAGCGCTACTCGGATGTGCCGGATCACGCGTGGTACGCAGAGGCGGTAAACGATTGGATAGCGCGGGGCATTCTGGCCCCGAATGAAGGAGATACGTTTCAGCCCCGGTTCGTTACGACGCGCGGCGATTTTGCTTATTTACTCGCGTACTCGCTCGGGTTGGCTCCTTCCGCGACATCCGGAGTGTTTACGGATGTGTCGGGAAACGAGCTGGCCGGATACTTTGCCGCTCTCAAGGAAGCGGGGCTGGCTAATGGTTACCAGGATGGCACGTTCCGTCCGAACCAGCCGGTTACAAGGGCCGAAGCGGCAAGCTGGATCGCTGCAGCCCTTAAGCTGACGCTGAAACCGCAAACCGGCAGCCCCTTTCGCGATGTTCCGACAACAAGCTGGTATTCCGGTGCAGTCGGCGAACTGACGAGCATGGGCATCCTTTCCGGAAAAACAAAGGATCGATTCGCTCCGGGAGACGTCATCGCGCGAGCAGAAACGTTCAACTTGCTTTACCGCTCTTTTTATAAATCATATCTTATTCAGGACATTAAAGAAGACGGCACGATTATCATCGACGGCCATGCCTATCGCGCGGGCGATTCGGTAAAAGGTATTTTTCAACGGTCGAACTTGACGGCATTGCGCAATGCGGCGATTCAGTTTACCCGCCACGGGGATACGATCGTTTCGGTCGAAAACTTGCATATTGGATATAAAGACGCATTGGCCGGGCAGCATGAATCTCTCGTCTTTAATGCGCAAGGAAATACGATTAACGGCGTTCTGATCGTGAACGCGGATCAGCTCTCGTTGGCGAATGTGGAAGTGAAGGGCGATTTGCTTCTGACTTCGGCTATCAAAACGAATTTTTTCGGTTACGATGTACTCGTCTTAGGGCAGGCGGTTTACCTCGAAGATACCGGCACGCCGAAGTCGCAGATCGCGAATCTAGAGTTCCAGCAGAGCGATCTGGGCAAGTTGGTTCTAGCAAATAGCGCCAATGTAAAACAGGTCAATCTCGTTCCTGACACCTTATCCAAATCCAGCCGCAATCCCAAGAATGAAGTTCATATTTCGGCGAATCTTGGAGCATTGTTTTGTATGAATGACTGCAGTGTCGTAAAGACGCCCGGACTTCAAAGCACTCCAAAGGGACCTAGCAGCAATAAAGCACTTATAGCCAAAGCAGCCGCAGATGCCGCAGCCAAAGCAGCCGCAGATGCCGCAGCCAAAGCGGCCGCAGATGCCGCAGCGAAAGCAGCCGCCAATGCCGCAGCCAAAGCAGCGGCCGATGCCGCAGCCAAAGCAGCCGCGGATGCCGCTGCAGCCAAAGCAGCGGCCGATGCCGCAGCCAAAGCAGCCGCAGATGCCGCAGCCAAAGCAGCCGCAGATCCTGCAGCCAAAGCAGCCGCAGATGCTGCAGCCAAAGCTGCGGCCGATGCCGCAGCCAAAGCGGCCGCAGATGCCGCAGCCAAAGCAGCGGCCGATGCCGCAGCCAAAGCAGCCGCAGATGCCGCAGCGAAAGCGGCCGCCGATGCCGCAGCTAAAGCGGCCGCAGATGCTGCAGCCAAAGCAGCCGCAGATGGCGCAGCCAAAGCAGCCGCCGAAGCAGCAATCAAAGCGCCGGGGACAGCAAACAGCCCAAGCCTTTTGCCTGGTCTTTACGTTCAAGTGATTGATGGCTTAATCAATTTATCGAATCCAGGGGGCAGTCAAAATTTCTCGGCAGGCCAATTTGGCTTTACGCCGAGCTTCACACTACCGCCTATCACAGTGCCTAAAAGCCCCGGCTTCCCGTTCGCCCTCCCGGCGCCGTTTAACACGCCAACGCCGCCAGGGTCTAAACCCAAGGCAAACAAAGACATTGATGTTACGAAGCTCAATTGCGGCAACGTGAGGTGTAACGTCGAAACGTTCACGGAATCGCAAGTCGACACCAGCTCGACCGGTTCAATCGGGACGGCTATCGTCCACTCCGGGGCTAACTTGCAATATCTTGGAATTGGCCCGATTGACAAGCTGATCATAGGTGATTCGGATTCGACCACGGACGCGACCTTCACCGGATCTGCCAACATCAATCATGTTACCGTAAAAGGAAAAGACGGCGCTAAAACTGTTCTGAACTTGCAGGGAACGATCGGAACGCTCGAATCAACGGGCTCTCCCCTCGTTAAATTGGCAGATTCTTTAAAAATCAGCAATCTCATCGTTCCGACAGGCGTTAATCCCAATAGTCTGTTCGTGAATGGTAATGACTTGTTCAGAGTTGCGGCGATAAACGGTCAATTGACCGCACCGGTCACGGCACCGCCAGTCATCGTGACACCGCCGTCGGATACGACGCCGCCAAACGGAATGAGCGCGCAAACGACGGTGGTTCAGAAGATAGACAGCACGACCGAAGGGACCGTAACGATTAACGACGAGGATGCGGCAGCGCAAGGCGTTCATCACTACCGCGTGTTCGCCGCGATAGGCAGGAATGCCACGACTTCGGATCCTTATCAGCAAGTGAGCGTAACAGGCGCGGTATACCTCGACTTGGACGCATTAACAAGCGGAACTATCGCTCCATCCGATGGACAGGATGTTTATTTCACGGTCGTCGCCTACGATACTGCGGGTAACGCCTCTGTGCCAACGGATTATGACATGGCAAGCGTGACGTGGAATATGTTCGGGCATCCAAACGGGGTGAACACATTAACTGTTGAACAGAGCGGCTCAACTCAAGCATCCCTGACATTTACGGATCTAGATAGAGTAGCTCAGGGAGTCGCGTACTATAAGGTGTATGTGGCCATTGGCTCTGGCATAGCTTCTAATTTCCAAGAAGTCAGTAGGGCAAGTGAGGGAAATGTAATCACTATCGAATTACATTCTTTAGGTTTGCCAGATATAGCTAACGGGGACGTGGTTCATTTCACCGTCGTAGCTGTAAAAAGCGGCGGTGTTGATTCGATCCCAACGCATACTGACAAAGCCACAGTGATATGGCAAACGCTGGCTTCAGAGGGATAGCCAAGAATGCAGGATAATAAAGAATAACAATAAACAGGTTGCTTTAGCTTAAGAGCTATAGCCAACCTGTTTTTTGTCATGGTATTGACCAAGGCTTTGCCGCTTGCGATCAGGGCCGGCATTATTGAGTATCAAGGCCTCGCTCCATCGGACATGTTGCGTACCTGAATTCTGCCGCTCGCTTAAACGCCTCCTCCCGACAACCTGCTAAAATGCAGTTTGTTCGGGGCAATCTCGCAAAAACGGCTCTACAACCTGCAAAAATACAGTTTGTTGAGTCGAAATGGGGCGTTTCTCGCGAAAAGCAGAAAACAACCTGCATATTTGCAGGTTGTCTACGAACATTGAATAAACGAGCCAAACAACCTGCATATTTGCAGGTTGTTTGGCTGTAGGGGCGAAACGGCTAAGTATAAACGGCGGATCAGAAAAAATGCGATAGTGAGACCGTAGTTAAGGACTTTCTCAACAGTCTGAACCTAATGAAAGTTAGGTTGTTTCTATTTCAACGAAATGAGGTGGCAACATTATGGATGCGATGGAACTTGTAGCGTTTAGCGTGAACGGTACGGAATGGCGACTGCGCGACGTCCTCAAGCTTGCATGCATGGAAGACGGATTTACTGCGGTCGAGGATAGCATTCGAAGTGCCGTTACGCTGGAATTCGCGGAACGGCACAATCTATCGGTCGATGAGCAGGAGTGGAAAGCGGCGCATCGACGGGCATGATCTGAAGCAAGTGCAGGCCGCTTCGCTCCGTAAGCAAATCGGAGTCGTACAACAGGAAGCGGGGCTCTTCAGCGGATTGATTCGTGAAAATATCGCCTATCAAATTCCCGATGCGTCGAGAATGTTAGGAGCGGGTTCATCGTTGCTTGTTCGATCTTCATAGGCCAATTGCCGTAACGTTGATTGCAGAATAATTCCACGTCTTCGTCAAAGTCTGCGGGCCAAAGTCCCAACCGTCTCTCAAAATTGTGATTAACGCTAATTGCAGCGTGCCAGAAGTTTCGGGATGCCGACCTGATTCTCGTCATGGCGCAAACGTGATCGAACAAGGGACGCACGAGGAATTGATACAGCGGAAAGGATACTACTCGGAGTTGTACTACAGTCAATTCGAATCGGCAACGACGGCATGATCCAATGAAGGACGCTAGTCGGCTAAGACTGGCGTCTTTTCGTTACCGATCAAGAGATAACCGGCTATTCGTCTGGGTAGACTAATTTTACAACTTGCAATATAATTAACATATTGTAAATTATAATGGCGAATAAAGCCGCGCTTCGCAGCTCACTCTATTCGAACCAAGGGGGAAGACAGGTTGGATCATGTAACGACCCGCACGGATCCCCGCATCCTTCGCACGCGCCGGTTGTTGAAAGACGCCTTCGTCGAGCTGCTCGAGGAAATGGATATCGAGAAAATCTCGGTCAATCGCATCGCGGAGCGCGCCACCATCAACCGCGTGACCTTCTATCTGCATTACCGCGACATTCCGGACATGCTGGAGAAAATGGCCGACGATATGGTCGAGGACGTGAAGTCCATCTTGGAGGAGGACATGTCCGACCATCGCAATTCCGCGGAAGACTTAGACTGGCAAATGAAGAAAATGGTGAAGTTGCTCGAGCATATCGCCGAACAATCGAAATTTTATAAAGTCGTGCTCGCGACGAAACGCACTTCGATTTTCACGGAACGGCTGTTAAAGCTGCTGACGGAAAGGATTACGGAGAGGGTGGAGCAACTGGGGGGCAAATCCCTTAATCGGAGGGGCATTCAATTGGACATCGCCATCTGGTACGGTTCATCCGCGTTGATCGGTACGATCGTATCCTGGCTTCGGAACGACATGCCGTATACGCCGGATTTCCTGGCGAAGCAATTTATCTTATTACGCGAGCGCAGATGCGAAGATTAACGATACGCGCTTCAATGTTCCGCGGAGAATCTCCCATAGAAGCAACGAATAGGTCGCGCCCTTGATCGAGTCGAGGGTTGCGGCCTTTTCTTGTCTCATTTCGTGTCTCATATCAAAATAAGGTATAGATTTGCCCTGATGGGTTCTTTTATGTATCAAAGATGATGGTATCTTTATGTTATACAGCGTTTACAATTCGCGAGGGAAGAAGGAATCGAATTGTCGAGGATCGATGCGCATCAGCACTTCTGGAAAATCGAGCGGGGAGATTACGGCTGGATAACGCCGGAGCTTCCGGTCTTGCATCGCGATTATTTACCCGGGGATTTGCGTCCGCATCTGGAGAAGCACCGGCTCGACGGCTCGATCGCCGTGCAAGCGGCCCCGACTTTGGAAGAGACGGCGTATTTGCTATCGTTGGCCGAAAGCGATGATTCCGTCCTTGGCGTCGTCGGTTGGTTGGACTTGCAGGATCCTCGCCACATGGAATATTACGAGAGCTTCGCCTCCCATCCGAAATACGTCGGGTTCCGGATCATGATCCAGGAGATGCCCGACGCCGGCGCCGTTCTCGAGCCGGCGTTCGTCGAAGGGCTGAGAGCCTACGCGTCGCGCGGCGTACCCGTTGATCTGCTCGTAACCGCCGGCCAGTTGGAACCCGTCATCGAGCTCGTCCGGCAAGTGCCGGGGTTGCGCGGCGTCATCGATCATATCGCCAAGCCCCGGATCAAGGAAGGCGTCGAGGAGCCGTGGCGCGGCCAGATCGAACGGCTTGCCTCCTTCCCGAATCTATACTGCAAGCTGTCCGGCATGACGACGGAAGCGGACCGCGAGGCATGGCGGCCGGAGCAGTTCGCGCCGTACGTCCGCCACGTACTGGAGTGCTTCGGTCCGGACCGGGTCATGTACGGGAGCGATTGGCCGGTATGCCTGCTCGCGGCCACGTACGACGAAGTCGTCGGCGTATTGGAAAGCGCGCTGCCCGACTCTTGGGGCGAGACGGAAAAAAAGAAACTTTACGGACTTAACGCAAAGGAGTTTTACCGCCTATGACTTCATCTATAAGCTCGCTGAATCGAGCCGTACTGAACGAAAGGGATCATCATGCGAATCGCGATGGCGCGCATGAAAGTCCCGTGACCGTCCTGCAAATCGGAGAAGGCAACTTCCTTCGGGGCTTCTTCGACTGGATGATTCACGAGTGCCGCGAACAAGGCTTGTACGCGGGCGGCATCGCCGTCACGCAGCCGCGCCCTTCGGGCAAGGCGAAGATCGAGGCGCTGGCCGCCCAAGACGGCTTGTACACGCTCGTGACGCGGGGCATCGAGAACGGCGAACGCATCGAACGCGCGCAAATCGTCACGTCGATCGCCGAGGCGTTCGATCCTTATGGCGATTGGAAGCGGTTCGTCGCTCTGGCGGAAAGCCCTTCGCTTCGGTTCGTCGTGTCGAACACGACGGAAGCGGGGCTCGCCTATCGGCCGGAACCGCTCGAGGAAGGAAAGCCGATCCAATCGTTCCCGGGCAAAATCGCCTATCTTCTCTACCGCAGGTTCGTTGCGCTCGGAGGCGGGAAAGCGAAAGGGCTTATCTTCTTGCCCTGCGAGCTGCTCGAGCGCAACGGCGACGAATTGAAACGCTGCGTGCTGCGGTACGCGGAAGACTGGGGCTATCCGGAATCGTTCCGGGAATGGGTGCTTACGGGCAACCGATTCCTCAATTCCTTGGTCGACCGCATCGTCACCGGGCATCCCGGAGAGCAAGCGCGGTCTTGGTTCGAGGAATGGGGGTACGAGGACGCCATGCTCGACACGGCGGAGCCCTACCATTTCTGGGCGATCGAGGCGGAGCCGGAGCTGGACGATGAGTTTCCGCTGCGCGCGGCGGGGCTGAACGTTCATTGGGTGGCGGACCTGAAGCCGTATCAGCTTCGCAAAGTGCGCATCCTGAACGGCGCCCACACGCTGATGACGCCGCTCGCGCTGCTTCACGGGGTGAGCATCGTCAGGGACGTCATGCAGCATCCCCGGTTCGGCGCTTTCGTGAAGGAAGCGGTCGAACGGGAGATCGTTCCGGCGATACCGTTGCCGCAAGACGAGCTGACGGCCTACGCCGCCACCGTCTACGAACGGTTCCTCAACCCGTTCATCGATCACCGGCTCGCCGACATCGCGATGAACGGTCTGAGCAAGTTCAAGGTCCGCCTGTTGCCGACTTTGCTTCACTATGCGGACCGGGGCGAATCGTTGCCCGCGAATATCGTGCTGGCGTTCTCCGCGCTGCTGCGGTATTGCCAAGCGGAGAAGAAGGACGGCGCGTACGTCGGCTGGACGCTGGACGGGACGGCATACGAGATCAGGGACGACGGCGAAGCGCTCGCGGCCATCGCGGCGATCTGGTCGGCCGAGCAGCCGATTGCGGTAACGGTCGAACGATTGCTCGGATTATCGGACGTATGGGGGATCGACTTGTCTTCCGTGAAGAATCTAGCGGAATGGGTCGTACGCGACTTGGAAAAGATGGAGGCGGGTTTCGATGAATAAATGGATCAGGCTTCACGCGGACGATCACGTCGTCATCGCGTTGCAGCCTTTAAACGCCGGGGAAAACCTCGCGCTGGAAGACGGTTCGGAGCTGCGGCTTCTGGAAGACGTGCCTAAAGGGCACAAAGCGTTGACGCGCGAAGTCGTCGCCGGCGAGCACGTCTTGAAGTTCGGCTATTCCATCGGCCGCGCGAAGGCGCCGCTTCAACCCGGGACGTGGGTGCATACGCATAATCTCGGAACGGGATTGCACGGTTTCGTAGACTATGCGTACGCTCCCGAATTCAAACCGGCGAACGACTTGAAGGGACAAGGCAGAACGTTCCAAGGTTATGTCCGGGATAACGGGGAAGCCGGCATACGCAACGAAATCTGGATTATCAATACGGTCGGCTGCATCAACAAGACGTGCGAGACGATCGCGCGCCGGGCGGACGCGATGTACGGCGGGCGAGTGGACGGCGTTCACCACTTCGCGCATCCGTTCGGCTGCTCCCAGCTCGGGGACGATCTGCGCCACACGCAGAAGCTGCTCGCCTCCCTCGTGCGCCATCCGAACGCGGCGGGCGTGCTCGTCGTCGGCCTCGGCTGCGAGAACAATCAGATCGACAGCTTTAAGCAGGCGATCGGAGCCTACGATCCGGACCGGGTCAAGTTCTTGAAGTCGCAGGACGCGGAAGACGAGCTGGAGGAAGGGCTCGAACTCGTCGGGGAACTCGTCGCTTACGCCGAACGCTTCAAGAGAGAGCCTGTTCCGGTAGCGAAGCTGAAGCTCGGGCTCAAATGCGGGGGCTCCGACGGCTTGTCCGGCATTACGGCCAATCCGCTCGTCGGCCGGGTGTCCGACCGGCTCATCGCGGCGGGCGGCACGGCGATTCTGACCGAAGTGCCGGAGATGTTCGGCGCGGAGACGATTCTGATGAACCGCGCTTCGGACGAGAACGTATTCGGACGGATCGTCGATCTCGTCAACGATTTCAAGCAGTATTTTATCCGGCACGGCCAAGAGATTTACGAGAATCCTTCTCCGGGCAACAAGGACGGCGGCATCACGACGCTGGAAGAGAAGTCGCTCGGTTGCACGCAGAAGGGCGGACAGGCGACCGTGACCGACGTCGTGCCGTACGGCGAACAGGCGACGGCGCCGGGGCTCACGCTGCTCGAAGCGCCGGGCAACGATCTCGTGTCGGTGACGGCGTTGTCGGCGGGAGGCGCCCATATCGTCTTGTTCACGACGGGCAGAGGCACGCCGTTCGGCGGTCCCGTCCCGACCGTGAAGATCGCGACGAACGGCGAGCTGGCGGAACGGAAGAAAAATTGGATCGATTTCAACGCGGGAGCGCTGCTCGAGAACAAAAGCATGGACGAATTGTCCGATGAGCTATGGGAGAGCATTATCCGTATCGCCTCGGGCGAAGAACGGACGAACAACGAACGCAACGGATTTCGCGAGATCGCTATCTTCAAGGACGGGGTGATTCTGTAGGATGAAATACCGCCGATTGGGCCGTACCGGACTGGAAGTTTCCGTATTGAGTTTTGGCGCGTCTTCACTCGGTTCCGTGTTCCGAGACACGAACGAGGCCGAAGGCATTCGCGCCGTTCACGAAGCGATCGACGCGGGCATCAACTACATCGACGTCTCTCCCTATTACGGGTTGACGAAGGCGGAGACGGTGCTCGGCAAGGCAATCAAGGACATTCCGCGGGATAAATTTCTGCTGTCCACGAAGGCGGGACGTTACGGCGCCGATCTATTCGATTTCTCCGGCAAGCGGATTATCGCCAGCATCGACGAGAGCTTGAAGCGGCTGCATACCGATTACGTAGACATTCTGTACTTGCACGATATCGAATTCGTCACTGCCGACGTCGTCATGGAAGAAGCGATTCCCGCCCTTCGCGCCCTGAAGCAAGCAGGCAAAATCCGGTTCGACGGCATCTGCGGACTGCCGAAGCGGCTGTTCGAGAAATTCGTCCCCGAGGCCGATCCGGACGCGATCATCTCTTATTGCCATTATTCGATGAACGATACGACGCTGTTGGACCTGTTGCCGCTACTCGAATCGAAGGGAACCGGTCTCGTGAACGCTTCCCCGTTATCGATGGGGCTGCTGAGCACGCGGGGGACGCCGGATTGGCATCCGGCGAGCGCGGAATTGAAGGCGATATGCCTGAAGGCGGCGAGGCATTGCGAGAGCAAGGGCGCGGACATCGCGAAGCTCGCCGTCCAGTTCTCGACGTCGAACGAGCGAATTCCGACGACGCTCGTCAGCACGGCTAATCCGGCCAACATCCGGAACAACGCGGCCTGGACGGACGAGCCGATCGACGAGGCATTGCTGGCGGAAGTGCTCGAAATAATGAAGCCCGTCCTTAACGAGACGTGGACGAGCGGGCGACCGGAATACAACGATGAGACGGGAGGGGAAGCGAAATGAGAGGCATCGTATGCGCGGAAGTCGATCGCTTCGAATGGGTCGACGATCTGCCGGAGCCCGTGCTCGAGCCCGGACATGCCATCGTCAGCATCAAGAGGATCGGCATTTGCGGCACGGATTTGCACGCGTTCAAGGGCAACCAGCCGTTTTTCTCGTATCCGCGCGTTCTTGGCCACGAGCTCGCGGGTTTCGTCGCGGAGATCGGTCCGAACGAAGCCGGATTGGCCGAAGGCGACCAAGTTAGCGTCATCCCGTACATGCACTGCGGACATTGCATCGCTTGCCGGGGCGGCAAAACGAATTGCTGCACCGACATGAAGGTGCTCGGCGTTCATATCGACGGCGGCATGAGGGAACGAATCGCCGTACCCGTTACGCATCTGATCCGAACGAACGGGCTGACGCTCGACCAGACGGCCGTGCTCGAGCCGTTCGCGATCGGCGCGCACGCCGTACGCAGATCCGGATTGAAGCGCGGCGACACCGCGCTCGTCATCGGCGGCGGACCGATCGGACTCGGCGTCATGGCATTCGCGAAGCATCTGGGCGCCAAGGTCTTTACCATGGACGTGAACGACGAGCGGCTCGCGTTCTGCGAAAGCTGGGCGAAAGCGGACGCGACGGTGAACGCGCTTCTCGAACCGAGGGAGCGGATCGCGGCATTGACCGGCGGAGACATGCCGACGGTCGTGTTCGACGCGACGGGCAGCGTCCGCTCGATGACGGATTCTTTCCATTATGCTTCTCACGGCGGAACGCTCGTGTTCGTCGGTCTCGTCAAGGCCGATATCGCCTTCAACGATCCGGAGTTCCACAAGCGGGAGCTGACGCTGATGGGCAGTCGCAACGCGACGAAGGAAGATTTCGATCGCGTGCTGGAAGCGATCGGGGCGGGGGGCATCGACGTCGGGCGATACGTGACGCATCGGTGTTCGTTCGACGAAATGATCGGCCGATTCGAAAGCTGGCTGAATCCGGAGACGAAAGTGATCAAGGCGATGTTGGAGCTGTAAGATGACGAGGAGCCCGGCGACTGGCTCCTTGACAGGCGTCTTTCTATCGCGCTTAGGTCCTCTCCTGAGTCCGGTAAGCTCTCGGCGACAAGCCTGTCAGCTTCTTGAACGCCCGGTAGAAGTAAGGCATGCCTTGGAAGCCGCAGGAATAAGCGATCGACTCGACGTTGTCGTCCGTCGTCAAGAGCAGCTCCTTGGCGCGGACGAGACGTTTGGCGTTGACGTAGTCGGTCACGTTCATTCCCGTCAGCTGCTTGAACGTACGGGAGAAATGGTGGGGGCTGACGCAGGCCGTGGCGGCCAGTCCCGCGAGACCGCCCGATTGCGCGGGATCCTCGTCGATCGACATCAGCGCGTCCAACAGCCATTTCGGACCGACGCGGATATCCCCGCCGTCGTTCTCCCGCGCGATGCCGAGACGATTTATTTCGAGCAGCAGACGCTGCAGATGAATTCTCGCCGCTTGACGGTAACCGGCGTCCTTGTTCGCCAGCTCGTCCGCGATTTCGTCGAGCGTCTCCCGGCACTTCCGTTCGAGCGCTTCGGGAAGCTCGATTCGGTATTGCTTCTTCTTGCGGGCGGTGTCGAAGCAGCGGAGCGGAGCGTAGCCGTCGTCCAGGGTGCCGGATTGAACGAACGCGGGGGCGAAGAAGACGGCCGTCGAGACGATCGGCGACTCGGCGTCCGGGAAAGCCCGGTGGATCGTATTGCCGGGAATGAGAAACAGATCTCCCTTGCGCTTCTCGTAGAAGGAATTGTCGATGAAGAAGGTGCCGTTGCCTTCGTGCACGTACACCAATTCGAACAGATCGTGAAGATGATCGGGAAGCTCGCTGTTCAAGGTTTTGAGCCCTCTATGGACGATGTCGAACGGAAAAAGCGGATCCAGGAAAAACGGCTTGCGAAAGGGACTCATCCGGGCTCTCTCCTTCGTCTGTGTGGCGTTTCTCTTTCGTTGATCATATCAAGATCGGGTATAAATGCGCAAACCTTCGGCTATTAAATTACCGATATTGCGCGTAAAATAGAGCTAAATTGAATCTGGAGGAACGATAAGGATGGCATCGAATAAGCGTACGATCCTTTTCCAAGGCGACTCGATCACGGACGGCGCCCGCGGGCGCAGCGACGATCCGAATCATATTCTGGGCCATGGCTACCCGTACTTGATCGCCGCGGAATTGGGGAGCAAACTCGCCGCAAGCGAGCCGAAATTCATCAACAGAGGCATTAGCGGCAACCGGGTATCCGATCTGTACGCCCGTTGGAACGAAGACGCGATCGCGTTGAAGCCCGATCTGATCAGCATCTTGATCGGCGTCAACGACGCGTGGCGCATCATGAACCGCTTGCCCGAGGGGGCGACAGACCGATTCGAAAGAGCTTACCGCCACTTGCTGACAGAGACGAAAGAAGTTCTTCCGAACGCCGGTCTCGTGCTGATGGAGCCGTTCGTCCTGAACGTCGGCGCGCCAGCCGAGGATTGGCCTCGCTGGATGGCCCAGGTCGCGGAATATCAGCGGATCGCCCGGCAACTGGCGGAGGAGTACGGCGCCGTATTCGTTCCGCTGCAGCAGCCGTTCGACGATGCCTGCCGAAGCGTGAATGCCGCCTATTGGCTATGGGACGGCGTCCATCCGACGGCGGCCGGCCATCGCATCATCGCGGACGCTTGGCTGGAAGCCGTGCAAGGCAGCGCGCTGGCGATTCGATAGAGTTGCAAACCCCGCGTTTTGTCCCCCGTTTCCGAATGCTGTCTCCTATGGATGGGTCGATTCTGCCCATATTCTGAGAGAAACGCGATTCGCGAACGAGAGGGTGCAGGGAGATGCGGTTGAAGTTTCGGAGCGTAGCGGGCAAGCTGGTTACCGCGTTCGCGCTGTTGTCGATCGTCTGGGCGGCATTATGCGCGGCGTCGTTCAGGAGCGCGTGGACGACGCAAACGACTTATTCGTCGCTCTTGCACGAACAGGCGGCAAGCTTGGCGAAAGCCAAGGAAATCCAGTACGACGTAGAAGTCCAGAATAACGCTCTTGTCGCCTACATGAATTCCGTCAGGGGAGGCGCAATCGGGGATATCGTGTCGTCGAAGAGGCTGAACGATGCCAATGCGTCTATCGAACGATTGTTAATCGAAGCGGGAGAACTAACGGCGGATGCAACCGATCAAGCGTTGTTGCCGCAAATTTCGGAGCTGAATAAGAGATTCAAAGAAAAGGCTTTAGAGACGATTAAGGCCATGGAAACGAACTTAAGCAAAGCGACCGTCATGATGAAAATGGAAATCGCCCCGATCTCCAATCAAATCATCGCGAAGACGAACGAGATCGTTAGCCGGCAGCAAGCGACGATGTCGGCTCGAGAGAAGAAGACGGAAGAACAGGTCGATCGAACATTGCTGTCGATCGGTATCTCCGGCGCGTTCGTCCTACTCGCGGCGATCATCGGCAGTTATGCGTATGCGCGAAGATTATCGAGGCCGATCGCCGCCATGGCGCGAATCACGGAGCAGATCGCGGCGGGGAACTTGACGACGGAGGGAGCGGTGCACCGTTCCGAAGACGAGATCGGCAGGTTATCCGTCCATTTTCGGACGATGTCGGATAACTTGCGGGAGCTGATCGCGCAGATCGCCGGCACGTCCGCCGACATCGGGATGTCGGTTCGGCAATGGCGGACGCACGCGGAGGAAACGAAGCTTGCCAGCCAGCAGATCGCGTATGCGATGGAGGAAGTGCAAGACGCGGTATCCTCGCAGACGAATCAAGTGCAAATGGCTGAACAATCCGCGCGGACGGTCGCGGGAGGCGTCGAGGGGATTACCGGTTATACTCGAGAGGCGTCTAATCAAGCGGAGGCTCTTCGACTGACGGCGATCGAAGGCTCGCGGGAAATGGACGCGACGATCGAGCAGATGAGAATCATCGGAAACTCGATTAAGTCGCTGCAGTCGACCGTCCGCCGATCGGGAGGGCACTCGGAGCGGATCGGAGAGATGGTCGACGTCATTGCGGCCGTGGCGAAGCAGACGCAGATCTTGGCTTTGAACGCTTCCATCGAGGCGTCGAGAGCAGGCATTCAAGGCAAAGGCTTTGCCGTCATCGCCGACGAAGTCCGTTCGTTGTCGCAGAGGACGACCGAATCCGCGGCCGACATCCGCACGTTCGCGGAGAGCATCGTCGGCGACGCAAGGGAAGCGTCCGGCGCCGCGGAGCTATGCCATCGCGAAGCGGAAAGAGGCATCGAAGCGGTCGGCAATGCCAAGACGACCTTCGAAGGCATTCGTCACTCGTTCGACGAATTGTCCGAACAGCTTCTTCGGATCTCTTCCGCGGCGGAACAGATCGATCGGATGACCGATCGGGTCATGGAGGCGATCGCTTCGATTCTGGGGATGGCGCAAACGACCGCGCTCAGGACGCAGGAAGTATCCGCCGCCACGGAACAGCAATTCGCGTCGATGGAGGAAATGGCGTATTCGACGAACGCGATGAACGAGCTCTCCGAGCGGTTGCAAGGGACGACGAACCGTTTTCGTTGGTAACCTGAATATTCGGCATTAACTTGACCCGTCGGTACTCGCATTGTTGCGGCCGGCGGGTTATTCGTCGTCCCCGGTACTATAAATAGTTGGTACTATTCCCCGTTCCCGGTCGGCTCTATGATTGCACTATAGACAAGGAAGAACGCGAGGGGATGAGACGATATGGCGGAAGTGAACGGCAAATCCGTGTATATCACGGCGGCGGGAGCGTTCCTGCCGGGCGACCCGGTCGGAAACGACGAGATGGAGGAATATTTGGGTTACGTCGGCGGCAAGCCGTCCCGGACGAAGACGAGAATCTTGAGAGAGAACGGCATTAAGTTCCGCCATTACGCGATCGATCGAGAGCAGAGGACGATGTATTCCAATACGCGGATGGCCGCGCTGGCCGTTCGCGAAACGATCAAGAACTCCGCGGTTAACGAGAGCGAGATTGACTACTTGGCATCGGCGACGACGCACGGAGACGTCATCATTCCCGGGTTCTCCAGCATGGTGCAGGCGGAAGCGAAGCTGCCGGGAATGGAGATCGCCAGCTTGCACGGCGTATGCGGCAGCGGCGTTGCGGCGATTCAAACGGCGTTCCTGCAAGTGAAGGCCGGGGGCAAGCGGAACGCGATCGCCTGCGCGAGCGAGTTCCCGAGCCGAATATTCAAGAGCAGCCGCTTTGAGAGCCAACGTGCATGGAAAGAAAGAGGCTCGCTGCCTTTCGATACCGATTTTCTGCGATTCATGTTATCGGACGGTGCCGGCGCTTTCCTCCTTCAAGATAAGCCCGCGCAGAACGGCCTGTCGCTTCGCATCGAGTGGATCGAGATCAAATCCTACGCGAACGCGTACGATACGTGCATGTACGCCGGAGCGAACAAGGAGGAAGGCGAGCCGATCGCGAAGACGTGGCTCGATTACGCGACCTTCCAAGACGCCGCGGACGACGGGGCGATCAACATGAAGCAGGACATCCGGCTCGTGAAGGAAATGCCGAAGCTCAGCGTGAACGACTTCTTCAAGCTGGTAGACGAAGGCAAAGTGAAGGCGTCGGACATCGATTGGATGGCTTGCCATTATTCGTCGCATTTTTTCCGGGAGGAAGTGTTCCGGTTGCTGGAGCTTGGGGGTGCGTCCATCCCTGAAGAGAAATGGTTCACGAACCTGTACGACAAAGGAAACACGGGTTCGGCCTCGATCTTTATTTTGCTCGAAGAGCTGCTTAACGGCGGGAAGCTGAGGGAAGATGAGAAAATCCTCTGCATGGTGCCGGAAAGCGGAAGGTTCTTGACGACTTTCATGTATTTGACGGTCGTACGAGGAGGCGCGTCAGAGAAAGCGCAAAAGCCAGCGGTCATTAGACAGCCCGAAGCGCCGGCGTTGGCGTTCGACGAATCCCATTCGGTGCAGGCGTCTCTCGTCCGCCAGCTCGTGGCCGTGTGGCTCGACTTCGAGAGACGCTTAAATCAAGTGCCGATCATCGACAAGCTCAATCGCGGCCGGTTCACGTTGGACGATTACCGCTCGCTTTTGTACAACGTGCGCCAGCAGGTCGTGGACGGTTCTCGGTGGATCGCGCGGGCGGCTTCGAATATCTCGATCGACCGGATCGACTTGAGATCGGCTTTCCTCTCGCACGCAAGCGACGAACATCGGGATTACGAAATTCTGGAGAGGGATTACTTCGCGATCGGCGGAACGAAGGAAGAAATACATGCCGGTTCCAAAAATATCGGCAGCGAGGCTTTATCCGCGTATATGTTCCAACGGGCAAGCCGGGACAATCCGTTCGACTTGCTCGGGGCGATGTGGATTATCGAGGGGCTCGGCTGCCGGATGGCACGGCATTGGGGAGAAATGATCCGCGATCAATTGAGGCTCCCCGACGAGCAAGTATCGTTCTTGCTCTACCATAGCGAAAGCGACGTGAACCATTTCGAGAGGCTCGAAAAAGGGATCCGCTCGGAGATGCTAATGGAGGAAGTCGCCCGCGACATCGTGAAAGCGGCGAAAGTGACCGCTCGGCTGTACGTGCTTCAATTGGAGGAATTAAACCATGCGTGAACCCGCGCAACGCCGCAAAGGAGGCCGAACGAACGGATGATCACGCCCGAATACTTTTACGGCATGAAGCACGATCCGAACGATCCGAATCCGTTCTTGGCCGTCTTCCTAGATCGGAGCATCCCGTTCGACGAATCCGCCAAGGCCGCGTTCCTGAAGGATTCTTCGACGAAGTCCAGACAGTTCCTGCTGCCGTTGTTAAGGCCGTTCGCGCGATTGTCGATCATCCTGATCAAGCTGCTGCGCACCGTGCTTCCGAACGCGTTCGCTTCGTCGAGGGCGTTGCATCGCATACTCTACCGTTCTCTGAGAACGTTCGTGACGCCCGAAGCGAACACGATGATTCTTCGGCACTTCACTCTCGGCTCCGAGATTCTCCAATTCATCCGCGACAACGTCCCCGGCGTCGACGTGAAGCTGAATCCGCTCCGGCCGTACAAACTCGAAGCGGTGAAGGACGATTTGTTCCTGATTCACGATATAAATATCTACAACTTCATCATTAACTTGAATAAGGAGCTGCAAGCGAAAGGGCTGAACATCGCTTATCGGGACGAACCGAATATGGACGCGATCACGGTCGGGCCGCAACCGATCGAGGCGATGCCGAATCGCTGGACGAACAAGATCGACCTCTTGACGGCGATCGAATGCTTCACGCCGGTGTATCAGCTCTTCTTGACGGACAACGATTTCTGGCGGGCGTCGAATTCGCTGCAGCTGGACGAGATCATCGGCATCTATGCATCGACGATCGTGAACGAACCTCAACGGCTCGCTCTCGTTAACAACAAACATCCGATGGTCCCCATGCATACGTTGCAAGCCGGTTATCGGCTCGTCTTGCACGGATTGGCGACGGAGCAGCTTCACGCGATGCTCGTCCAGAAGAAGCTCGCGATGGGTAAACGGGCGGCTTCCACATAAATTAATGCTAAAATAAAACAAAATATGATGGTTTTCGTCATAACCCCACTTCACGGAATTTCGAATATCGATGATAATTAATAGGAAGATTCTGAGAGTCTACGATCCCTAGGAGGAACCGACATGGAAGACGGCACGCCCGTTCAAGCCCAACCGCAAGCGCACAACAACCAAAACCAAACGCAAATCCCGATGCAACACGTAAAAAGAACGAACGATTTCTATCGCCGCAGGAATACGCCGACGTTTACGTTCATGGCATGGGCGGCGTTCGTGCTCGCGTTCGGCTTCGAATTCGGGGGGATCTACTCCCTGAAGCAGCCGCTTTCGGTCAAAGGGTATTACGCGGCCGTCGGCGTTCTTCTCATTATTACCGCGTTCGTCCTGCAGAAGGTTATCCGGGACAACGACGAGGACCAATATTTGCGCCAGTCGAACCCGCAGCACCGCAAGCGCAATACGTCGGCGTTCACGTTCTTGAGCTGGGCCGGCTTCATTCTTGCGATCCTATTCGAGTTCATCGGATTGACGACGCTCGAGGAACCGTTCTACGTCGTCGGTTATTACGCGATCGGCGCGTCCTTCCTGATCGTCACGAGTCTAGTACTGCAGAAAACGGTTCGCGATAACGAGGAAGACAAAATGCTCGGCAATGAGTAAAATCGGCGCGTCAGCAAGTAGGGCGTGGCGCGGAGCGGCATTGGCGCTTGCGATCTCCTTGCTCCTCGGGTGTTCGGGAGACGGCGGTTTGCCTCTCTCGATGAAGATCCGCAAGATCGAAGTGTACGCGATCGCGGCGGGCGACAAGATAACGGCATTGCGAACGATCGACGACGCAGCCGCTATCGAGGCTATCGTCGAAGAACTCGCCCGATTGCGCAAGACGGCGTTCGAGGATCCCGAAGGTCCGGCCAATCTGTACGAGATTCGCTTCGTTAATGGGAAGAAGAGCGCCGTGTTCACGCTTGCCGATCGGTATGAATTCGTGAGCAAGATTTATTCCCGCGCATCGGCGCGAAAAGGAAAAGCGTGGAAGGCGACTGGCGGTCTCATGGAGAAGCTTCTTGGGGACAAGCGCCTGCCGAGGAAAGAGTAGCTGTCGCCGCGATGAGAATAGTGATTGCATTTAAGCCTGGACCGAAAGCGTCCGGGCTTTTTCCTGTTTCGGCAAAAGTATGCAAGGGGAGTTAGTGCGTCCATTGAAGTAATTCCATGTTCGGAGACCCTTTCGCGAGGGAGATAGTGCGTCCGGCGAAGTAAATCTGATCAGGTCGCCAATTATGCCGAAGTAATTTTGCGAACGCTCTTGTAAACGAACCCCGGATGCAGTATTTTAAACAATATAGAACTTAAATGAACATAAATGAACATAAAAGGAGCTAATTCCAATGGAAATCCGCTACGCTTCCCATCCCAAGCAAGTGAAACAGTTCGATACGACCGAGCTTCGCGAGGAATTCCTGATCGAGAGCTTGTTCGCGGCAGACAAACTGACGCTTTGCTATTCTCACGTCGACCGCTTCATCGTAGGCGGCGCGATTCCGGTTAACGGTCCGGTGAAGCTGGAAGCCGATCCGAAGACGATGGGCGCTCCGACGTTCCTGGAGCGTCGCGAGATCGGCATTATTAACGTAGGCGGCCAAGGAACGATTACGGTCGACGGTACGACGTATGAAATGGCATCGAAGGATTGCCTGTATATCGGCCGCGGCGCGAAGGAAGTATCGTTAGCGAGCGACGACGCGTCGCAACCTGCTAAATATTACTTGAACTCCGCTCCCGCCCACCAGAGCTATCCGACGACGAAAGCGGCGATCAGCGAGGCTTCTCCGACCCATCTCGGCTCCTTGACGAACTCCAACGAACGCACGATCTACCGCTACATCCATACGGGAGGCATCCAAAGCTGCCAGCTCGTCATGGGCATGACGTTGCTCAAGCCGGGCAGCATGTGGAACACGATGCCTTGCCATACGCACAATCGGCGCTCGGAAGTGTATTTCTACTTCGATATGCCGGACGACGGCGCCGTTTTCCATTTCATGGGCGAGCCTCAAGAGACGAGACACCTCGTCGTTCGTAACGAACAGGCGGTCATTTCCCCGAGCTGGTCGATCCATAGCGGCGTCGGCACGAACAGCTATACGTTCATCTGGGGCATGGCCGGCGAAAACCAAACGTTCGAAGATATGGATGCGGTACCGATGAAAGAGTTAAAATAGAACAATATAATATTGGAAAAAGATAGAAGGGCACCCGTATGAACTCTTTGAACCGATATGAACGAATGATGGAGCTGCTCCTCGCCTCGAACCAAGTGACGGTAACGGAGCTGAGCGAGAAGCTGAACGTAACCGGCAAGACGATCCGCGAAGACTTGGCCAAGCTCGAAGAGAAAGGGCTGCTGAAACGCGTCCACGGCGGGGCCGTATTGGCGCAGGCCGACCAGCTCGGCATTCTGTCGATGCAAGGATCCGCGTCCCGGACTCCCGAGAAGCTTCGGATCGCGAAGCTGGCGGTCTCTCTCATCGAGCCGAACGACATTGTCGCGCTGGACGGCGGAACGACGACGCTGGAGATTGCCAGATTGCTGATCAACCAACCGCTTACGGTCGTGACGAACGACGTGTTCATCATCAGCGAGCTCGTCCGGAAAGACGCGATCCGGCTCGTCGTGCCCGGCGGGTATCGCGTGCGCAACATGCTCGTCGGCGCGGAGACGGCGGCGTATATTCGCAAGCTCAATATCGGCAAGGCGTTCCTGAGCGCGACCGGCGTGCATCCCGAATACGGATTCACGGTATACACGGGCGAGCTGACGGAGGTCAAGCGCGCATGGATCGAAACCGCGCGGACGAGTTACGTCGTCGCGGATCATCGCAAGTTCGGGCAAGGCGCGTTGTTCACGTTTGCGTCCTGCAAGGACGTATCGGCGGTCATTACCGATGCCGGCCTTGCGCCGGACGTCGCGGAGCAATATCGGCAAGCGGGCGTTAACCTGCTGATCGACCAAGAAACGGGGGATTGACATGTTATTCGATTTAACGGGAAGAACGGCGCTCGTAACCGGCACGTCCGGAGGTCTCGGCCAAGCGATGGCGATCGGGCTTGCCGAAGCGGGCGCTGCGGTCGTGGCGGTATCCTCTTCGAACAGCGACGAGACGGTCCGGATCGTAAAAGAGGCAGGAGGCCGAATCGAGCAAGTGAAAGCGGACTTGAGCGATCTCGACGGACTCGGGAACGTTTTCGCGCAAGCGGAGGAAATCTTCGGCGGCATCGACATTCTCGTCAACAACGCGGGGACGATCCGCCGCGCGCCGGCGGCCGAACATTCGCGCGAAGACTGGCACGCCGTCATCGATATTAACCTACATTCGGCGTTTTTCCTCAGTCAGCTCGCGGGACGGCAAATGATCGGACGCGGTTACGGCAAGATCATCAATATCGCATCGATGTTATCCTATCAAGGCGGAATTAACGTCCCGGGGTATACGGCAAGCAAACACGCCATCGCCGGCGTGACGAAGGCGCTCGCCAACGAATGGGGAAGCAAGGGCATTCAAGTAAACGCGATCGCGCCGGGCTATATCGAGACGCGCAATACGGCGCCGATTATCGCGGACGGCAAGCGTTACGATTCGATTCTGGAGCGAATCCCGGCGGGCCGGTGGGGCCAACCCGAAGACTTGAAGGGACCGGTCGTGTTTCTCGCCTCCGCTGCGTCCGACTATATGAACGGTCACGTGTTATGCGTCGACGGCGGATGGATGGCGCGATAACGGACCGATCATGAGTCAACTTGACAAGGAAGAAGCCTTCGCGTCATTCGGACGCCGAAGGCTTCTTCCTTGATTAACGGATTTCCGCCATCGGATCCTCCCGCAGTTTAAGGAAAACCCGGTAGCTGCGATCGCCGCACTCGGAGATCGCGATGGGATGGAAACCCGGCAATTCGGCGTACAGCGTATCGTTCAGCGGCGCCGTCCACGTTGCCGGCAAAGCTTGCGCGCCGAGCATCGCGCCGATGATCGAACCGACCGTCGCGCCGTTGCAATCGGTGTCCCAGCCGCCGAGCACCGCCGTCGTCACCGTCTTCTCGAACTCCCCGCCGCCGAATACGAGAGAGGCCGCTACGAGAGCCGCGTTGTTGTTCGTATGCACGGGATCGTAATGCTTGAACGCTTCCCAGATCCGCTCGACGAGTTCGAGTTGCGTAGAAGTTTGTCTCGCGATATCGACCGCCTGGCGCACGTCGGCATACAGCCGGCACGTCGCCGGAATTTCGGCCAAGCCGATCTCGACGACGCGAAGCGGATCGTTCTCCGCGAAAGCGGCCGCGATCATGGCGGCGACGAACATCGCACCGTAGATGCCGTTCTTGACGTGGGAGAAAGAAGCGTCGCGCCAGGCGAGTTCCGCGGCCAGCTCCGGATTGCCGGCCGCGCCGTAAGCGTAGCCGTCCGCCCGGATTTGCGCGCCGATCCATTCGCGGTAGGGGTTCAGATGCTCCCGGACCCAGGAGCGATCCCATTCGGCCGGTTTGACCCGATCCATATGGGAGGTGATTCCGGAGAAGTTCAAATAGGCTTGCGTCTCTGCCGTGCATACTTGCGAATACGTAAGACGCGAATGCCATAGCTTGCCCACGTCCCAGCTATCCCAGTCCAGCCCTTTCTCCTCCAGCATAAGCAGACCGAGCACCGTGTACCAGATGTCGTCGTCCGATTCCATGTATCGCAAGTTCTCCAGCATGCTCTTCGAACACCACCGGGCGAGGTCTATGCCGACATCGTTTCTCGCACGGGACGAAGATGGCACGTAGGAACGAATCGGCCAAGCGTCCGCGGCTTCGAACCAGAGCTTGACGTTAAGCCAGCCAGGGTTGCCGCGGCTGCCGTTCATGAAGTCCCAGCCTTCGAGCGGCTTGCCGAGCGCGCAACCGACGCACCTGCCGAGCCACGCCCCGCGGAATTTGTCCAGAAGCGCCGCCTCGTCGGCCGTCAGCTTCGCGATCTCCGGTCCCGGCAGCCGAAGCCGGCGAATGTCCGCCAGCTCCGAAGGCTCCTCGAACGGAAAATCATCCCGAATCGACAACGCTTTCATTTGCCCGTAGACGTCCATGAGACGATCCTCGTCGTCTCCCGCGGCGACCCGCAATTCCTCGAATCCCGCCATGTCGCAGCCTTCCTCGCGCCGCTGAATCCCTTCGAGCTCCACGATTCTTTTTAACGAATCCCATCCTGCCATCGCGAGTCGTCCTCCCCGAATATTTCTTATCCCCATTATAGGAGGAGGTTTGGCGAACATCTTCTCCGTTTATCGTTCCGGATTCTCAGAAATTGCGACCGGAGCGAGCGCATATCGGTAGTCGGCGGGAGACAGGCCCTCCGAAGCGGCGAACAGGCGATAAAAGCTCGGCACGCTCTGGAACCCGCTATCGAAGATCACGTCCGTTATCGGCTTGTCGGTAACGACGAGTTGCCGTTTCGCTTCGTTCAGCCGGAGCTGGCGCACGTACTCCGCGAATCCGCGTCCCGTCGCCTCGCGAAAGGCACGGCTCGCCCTCGAAGGACTGACGCCGAGCCGTCCGGCCAAATCTTTCAAGTCGAGAGGCTCCGCGAATCGTTCCTCCACGTACGCCAGCAAAGTCCGAAGCTCGCGGAAAGCGGAGCGCTGAACGGTTAGCCGCCGTTCGGACACGAGACCGGCTTGCCGCCTGAGCACCGAAGCCCCAAGCTGGAGCAACAGCCCTTTGACCATGCTCCGGTAGCCGTCCGGCTTGTCTCTCAGTTCCGTCCATATTCTCAAGATGAGAGGCTCCAGTTCCTTGGCGAGCGGAGAATCCGCCGGCACGTGGTTAAGAAATTCGCCCGACGGATAACAGAACGGAAGAAGAAGCATCTCGTCTTCCTTCTGCCACAAACCGGGATCGAAGTTCACGAAGACGAATTCGCAGGGCGACTCAGGATCGGATTCCGCAATGTGAAGCTCGGAGTTGTTGACGATGAAGACGTCGCCCGGGGCAGCCGTAAAGCTCTTGCCGCCGAAATAGAACGTTCCGCGACCGGACAGGCAGCATCCGATTTCCAGGCTGGCATGATAATGCAAAGGTTCCTTGTAAGATTTGGGCGTCCAACGGAAAGCGTTGACGGGAATGTCGTGCTCGTAGCGGACGTTCAGCTTCATGGCCGAATCTCTTTCCGGTACTCCCTCGGCGTGACGCCCGTCACCTGCTTGAAGATCCGGCTGAAATAGTACGGATCGGGGTAGCCGACCCTTTCTCCGATTTCCTTGACGGACCATGATTTCTCGCTTTCGAGCAGCCTCTTCGCCTCGCCGATGCGTAACGTAATCAAATATTTGGACGGCGGCTCGCCGGCGTGCTTGATGAATATTTTCGTCAAATAGGACGGGTTGAAGTTGAATTGCCTGGAGATGCCTTCGAGATTCAGCTCGTTCGCGAAGTTGCTCTTCAAGAATTGCTGGACGGCGCGCACGACTTCCTCCGGCGTATAGTCGTGATTGTCCAGCGTAGCCAGTCTCGCGGCTTGCCGCTCCCCTCGTTCCTGCGATAGCTTCTGCTTGATTTTGGACAGCACGCCTTCCAGCTCGTTCGTCTTCACCGGCTTGAGCAAGTAGTCCACCACTTCGTGTTGTAACGCTTGCCGGGCGTATTCGAATTCGTTGTAGCCGCTAATGATCACTTTGAGGACGTTCGGAAACTTGATATTCGCTTGGCGAATAAGTTCCAATCCGTCCAAGCCGGGCATTTGAATATCGGTGACGAGCAGGTCGACCGGCATCGTCTCTAGCGCGCGCAACGCCGATACGCCGTCCAAGGCGGTTTCGACGACGTGGAACGCGGGATCGACGGATTTGATTTTTTTTACGAGGTTTTGCAAGATCAAAGGTTCGTCTTCGGCGACGACCGTGCGTATCGTCAACGCCTGCTCTTCGATGGTCATTTGTCGTTCCCTCCGGGAGTCTGCGCGCCTCCGATCGTGACGATCGCGCCTCCTTGCGGCGCGTTCTCGATATGGAAGCTCATGCGCGGACCGTACATGATTTTCAGGCGAATGTACACGTTCAATAAGCCCATTCCTTCTACCTTTAAGCTCGGCGTCTGCCCCGATTGCTCGATCTTTTCGATCGACTTGCGGATTTCTTCGAGCCGTCCCTCTTCGAATCCGGGGCCGTTATCCCGCACCTCGGCGAACCATAACTCCCCTTCCGAGTAGACGCGAACCCAGATATGCCATGGCGGGACGGCTTTCGTGCTGTATTTGACGGCATTCTCGACGAGCGGCTGAATGATCAATTTGGACGTTTGAATGTTGCGCGTTGCCGGATCCGAATCGATCTGGTACGTCAATCGGCTTCCGTATCTGAAACCGACGCATCGAAGGAACTTCTCGGTATGGGCGAGCTCCGTCTCCAGATTGACGTCAGACGCGTCGTCCGAAGAAATATAACGCATGAGATCGGATAAATTTTCGATCATTTCGACGATCTCCCGATTCATGTTCTCCTCGGCCATGACGCCGATCGTAGCGAGCGTGTTGTACAGGAAATGCGGGTTCATCTGCGACTGCAGCGCGAGCATCCGGGCTTGAAGCTGCTGTTTCTGTGCTTGCATGAGCTGCTCCATCGAATAACGGAGCCGTTCGCCCATTTTGCCGAAGGCGAGCTGTAGCCGATCAAGCTCGTTCAAGCCGCTGGACAGCTCGATCGGCGCGGGTGAAGCGAGACCGGACAAGTCCGTCGTCTTGATGAAGCGGTGCAAGCGGGCGATCGGCTTCGTGATCCGTTGCGCGGCCCAATAAGTCAACAAGATCGCGAGAAGCAGGATGCAGGCCGCGAACAGGACGAACAGGCTCGTGAACGTCCGAAGCGGGGCGGAGAACGTTTTTTCCGGCCGGATGACGGCCGAGTTCCAACCGGTGTATTCGGAACGGGACACCTGGAACAGCTCCGGCTCTCCCGTTTCCGGATTTTCGGTCGTTCCGCCTTCCGGGTGGGCGAGAAATTGCCGAATGGACTGACGCTCGGCGTCGAAGCCTTTGCCGGCGGGGTAGATGAGCTCCCCGGCGTCGGTATAGACGATGACCCGGTCTTGCCGCGACAAGTTCAGTCCCTTGAACAGATTTCGTAACGACTGCTTCACTTCGACGATGCCTTCCGGCGCATTGTAGCGGTCGGAGAACAGGCGAAGGAGGGAGATCGAGTACGGTTCCTCCGAAGTCGGCAACACGTTAATCAATTGCTCGTCGATCTCGGGAGTCGTCATGACTTTGCCATCGTTCTCGCCCATGACCGCGCGATACCAGCTCTTGCCGCGCAGATCGACCTTCGCCCTGCGATTATCGAAGCCGGAACCGAACATATTGCCGGCGAAGTCGTACAAATTGATCTGTTGCGCCGGCAACGCGGGACCGTTCGCCGCGACGAGTATTTCGGCTAGCTCCTTCGTCGCTTGCGTGACGTTCTCCGCCGGCGAAAGCCCTTCATCCGCCGGCGACTTGCCGGTAAAGACGAGGAACCGTTCCTTAACCAGATTCGAATAGAGGATGTTCTGGGAGACGGTGTCCATCTTCTGGATTTCGAAGTCGAGCTTTTCCTGCACCGATCGGGACGTGCCGGAGATCGAATCCAACGCCTGCTTGCGAAGCGTATCGGATGACCATAAGTAAAAGAGCAGCAAAGAAATCGATAAAATGAGCGCGATGATGACCGAATACGTCGCGAAAAGCACCGAACGGATGGATCTGCGCCGGATCATGGGACGAGTCACCTCCTGTGTCCCCATTTTGCGTCGAGCGGCGGGGTTTGTAAAGCGCGGAAATAGGCGGGCAGGTAAAATAAGTGCAAGTATGTGGTCGGTTTTCTGCATGGGAAAGGCTTGCTCGCGATTTTATAATGAAAACGCAACCAATTCATCGCAAGCGCATTCAGTCGTGCGGACAGGAGTGAGACCATGAAGATCAACCAGATGTATCCTTATTACTTTTCGTTCGGCGCGATGCTGCTCTACGTCGTGCTGCTCGTCGTCCCCGGCGTCGCGGGCATCGTCTACGCGTTCACGGATTGGAACAGCTACGATACGGCCGTTCGCTTTATCGGCTTCGACAATTTCAAGCAAGTGTTCTCCTCCGATAACGTCTACTTGTCCTTTATCCGAAACACGCTCGTTTTCACGGTGGCGACGATCGTGTTCAAGACGGCGATCGGATTCCTTTTCGCGTTGCTGCTTAACAAAGGCGTCCGTTTCATGAACTTGCACCGGGCGATCCTGTTCCTGCCGGCCGTCGTCCCGATGCTCGTCGTCGGTTTGATCTTCAAGTCGGTGCTTCATCCCGATACCGGCTTGCTTAACGAATTTCTGCGCGCGATCGGCCTCGATATGCTCGCGCGGCACTGGCTGACCGATCTCGACTGGGCGTTCAAGTCGATTATCGCGGTGGACGTCTGGAAGGGCGCGGGCTATATTATGGTCATTCTGCTCGCGGGCTTGCAAACGATTCCGAAAGACTACGACGAGGCGGCGGAAATCGACGGCGCCGGCTACTGGAGCCGAATCTGGCATATTACCATTCCGCTCATCGTCCCGGCCTTGACCGTCACGATTATCCTGAACATGCTGTACGGGCTTAAAGTATTCGACGCGGTCTACGTGCTTACGAACGGGGGACCGGGTTATGCGACGGAAGTAATGTATACCGGCGTGTTCAAGGAATTCTCGATGGGCAGATACGGCGTCGGCACGGCGCTCTCCACGGTGATGTTCGTCTTCATGACGATCGTCGGCTACTTCGTCGTCCGCTTGATGGGCAAGGAGGAACAATCCCGATGAGAAAATCGATCGCGTACGGATTTCTGAAAAACGTCTTCGCCTTGGCGATCAGCTTGGTTGCCGTGGCGCCACTCGTCCTCATCGTCATCAACTCGCTCAAAAATTCGTCGCAAGCGAGCTCGATGGGCATGGAGTTGCCGAAGTCGCTTCATTTCGATAATTTCAGCGTCGTGTTCGAGAAAGGCAAGCTGTCGATGTCGCTTTGGAATAGCATCCTATACGCCGGCGTATCGACGGTGCTCTGCGTATTGCTCGCTTCTATGGCCGCTTACGTCTACTCGAGAAGGCGCACGGTCGTTAACCGGTTCAGCTATTTGTTCGTGCTGCTCGGGTTGGCTATGCCGCTCAACTATTTTACCTTGATGAAGACGATGCAGATCCTTCATCTCGTGAATTCGCAGACCGGCATTATTATTTTGTACGCGGCGATCCAAATTCCGCTCAGCATCTTTATCCTGTACGGTTTCGTCGGCGGACTTCCGAGGGAACTCGACGAAGCGGGCACGATCGACGGCTGCGGGCCGGGCAAGCTCTTCTTCAAGATCATCTTGCCGCTGCTTAAGCCGGCGGCAGTAACTGTCTTCATCCTGGCGTTCCTGAACTCTTGGAACGAATTCTTGCTACCGCTTTATTTCCTGAATTCCGCGGATCAATGGCCGATGACGCTGTCCGTATACAACTTCTTCGGACAATTCCATATGGAGTGGAACCTGGTCAGCGCCGACATCGTACTGACGAGTCTTCCCGTCGTCATCGTCTATTTGCTTGGACAGAGGTTCATTATCGCCGGCATGACGGCCGGTTCGGTAAAGGGTTAATTTCAAGCTTCTCGGTGCTGAAAACCGAACTTTTTGAACTCTTATTTTAAGGGGGAGAACAAATGAGATTGTCCAACAAAGTCGTATTGATATCGGGCGCGGGGTCCGGCATCGGCAAATGCTCGGCGGAGCTGTTCGCGCGGGAAGGCGCGACGGTCGTCATCGGCGACGTGAACGAGGAGGCGGGAGCGGGCGTCGCGCAAGCGATCCGGGAGGCCGGGGGATCGGCGCATTTCGTCCGTCTCGACGTGACGGACGAAGCTTCGACTATGGCCGCCGTCGCCGAGGCGATCGAGAAATTCGGGCGAGTCGACGTCTTGTTCAACAACGCCGGCATCAGCGGCGTCGGCGCGCTGCACGAAGTGAAGCCGGATGATTGGGACCGCGTCGTCGGCGTGAACTTGAAGGGCGTCTATCTATTGAGCAAAGCGGTTGTTCCCCATATGATGGCGCTCAAGCGCGGCTCGATCATCAACATGTCCTCCTGCGCGGCGGAGATCGGATTGGCCCGCCGCGCGGTTTATTCCGCGACGAAGGGCGCCGTGCTGGCGCTGACGAAAGCGATGCAGGTCGACTACGCGCCATACGGCATCCGGGTCAACGCGCTGCTGCCGGGAACGATCATGACGCCGTTCGTGGAGAAGTATTTAAGCACCTCGTACGACGATCCGGAGAAAGCGATCGAATCGATCAAGAACCGGCAGCTCAGCGGCCAATTGGGTCGTCCGGAAGACGTGGCGAACGCCGCGCTGTTCCTCGCTTCCGACGAGTCGGGCTTCATGATGGGCTCTCCGATGTACGTGGACGGCGGCGTCGTATTCGGCAAGAACGCTTGACTGAGACGAGGCGAGCTTGGCGTGAATCACCGGCTCACGTCGCTTAGCGGCGCGCAACGCCGTTATTAAGGCGAAACGGGTGACTTCGAAGCTTTAGCGCTGCACGGACGTCGTTATTTCGGAGGAACGGGTGACTTCGGCGCTTTAGCGGCGCGTGACGCCGTTATTTTGGAGGAACGGTTGACTTCGGGCGCTTTAGCGGCGCGCGACGCCGTTATTTCGGAGGAACGGGTAACTTCGAGCGCTTTAGCGGCGCGCGACGCCGTTATTTGGAGACGTAAGTAGCCATTCATGCTACTGGCAAAGCACCACGGAGGATAAGAATCCGTTCACGAACGCCATTGGCGGGATATTTTCAGGGTAGTAATAACGGTATCGGCTATTTGCAAACGCTACGAGTCTTTTTTGGGGCTTTCGGAGCGATCCGGCGGAGGCGCACTTCGAAAAGCTGCAAAAATGCAGTTTTTCTCGCCTCATTTGGCTGGTTATAAGGAATTCCTGCAAAAATACAGGAATTTAGGCTATCGAGATGTTGATTGGGCCTATCGGGGTCAAATAACTGTATGATTGCAGGAATATCGAGAATCGTCGGACAGCCGTTCCGCAATTACTGCACTTTTGCAGGAATATGAGAGTCTACGACAGTATCCCGAGAAAAGAGGAAAAGACATGAAACTATTGCAATACTGGCAAGACGGAGAACTGCGCCTCGCGGCGAAAACGGAACGAGGCATCATCGATACGTTCGCTGCCGGAGAAGGAGCTCCGCGGACGATGCGGGAGGCGATCGAGGTCGGAAGCGAACGCTTAGCGGAATGGGCCCGGCGGATCGCCGAGCTCGGCGACGAAGCGAAGATTCTCGACGAAGACGGCTTGACGTTCGCACCCGTCGTGTCCGATCCGCAGAAGATCGTCTGCGTCGGCCTGAACTACCGGAAGCACGCGGAAGAGACGAACGCCGCCATTCCGGCGAGCCCGATTCTGTTCAACAAATTCGGGAACGCGCTCGCCGCCCACGGGGAAGACGTGCCGATCCCGGCCGTGACGGACAAGCTGGACTACGAGGCGGAGCTGTGTATCGTCATCGGCAAGAGAGCGAAGGACGTGTCCAAGGAAGACGCGCTCGGTTACGTGTTCGGCTACTGCAACGCGAACGATTTGTCCGCGCGCGACTTGCAGCTTCGAACCGCGCAGTGGATGCTCGGCAAGACGTGCGATAAGTTCGCGCCCGTCGGCCCGTTCGTCGCGACCGCCGACGAGGTGCCGGATCCGAACTCTCTTACGATCGGCTGCACGGTCAACGGGGAGCGGCGCCAGCTGTCGAATACGTCCGACATGATTTTCCGCTGCGACGAAGTCGTCAGCTATATTTCGCGTCATATGACGCTCGAACCGGGCGACTTGATTCTGACCGGAACGCCGGAAGGCGTCGTGCTCGGCTATCCGCCGGAAAAACAGACGTATTTGAAATCCGGCGACGTCGTGACGATCGAGATCGAAGGACTCGGCGCGCTGACGAACAGGATGGCGTAGTAAAAAAAGTGCAAGAAACAAGCAAGATAAATGCATTTATACCAATAATTATTTCAATATACAATGAAAGCGCAAACACAATAAGACTTAAAGGAGATTTCACTTATGAGAAAAGCGCTAGGTCTATTAGCGGTACTGGGGTTGTCGGTCGGATTGCTGGCGGGATGCGGCGGCAATAACAACAACGAATCCTCTTCGTCGCCTTCCGCGAGCGCGGGCAGCGCGGCTCCCTCCCCATCGGCGGAGAAGCCGAAGGAGAATGTCACGTTGACGTACATGGCGAGCCAAGATTGGATCAAAGAATCCGAAATGCAGCTCGCGAAGAAGTTCGAAGAGAAAACCGGCATTCATATCGATTTCCAGATCGTTCCCGCCGACCAATACCAGAACTTGCTCAAAGTGAAATTAAACACGAAAGAAGCTCCCGACATCTTCGGCGGCCAAGACGGCAAATTCGATCTCGGACCGTTGTACGACGTCGAGAAGAACGCCGTCGATCTGACGGCGGAAGAATGGACGAAGCGCGAGAACAAGCTGTTCCTCGAGCAAGCGACGTGGAATAGCAAAGTTTACGCGCTGACGATCTGGGATCCGACTTACGACTTCTACGTCGTTTATAACAAGCCGATTTTCGAGAAGCTCGGCCTGAAAATTCCGACGAATTACTCCGAGTTCCTAGCAGTATCCGAAGCGATCAAGCAATCCGGCGTCACGCCGATCTACGAGCCGGTATCCGACGGCTGGCACCACGTCCTCTGGTTCCCGGAAATCGGACCGAAATTCGAAGAGTCGGTACAGGGGCTGGCCGACAAGCTGAACGCCAACGAGGTGAAGCTGGCCGAAGTTCCGGCGATGGAGCAAGCGCTCGCCCAGTTCACCGAGCTCGTGAAAAAAGGATACATGGGCGAAAGCTACTTCTCCAACACGTTCGCGGACACGGAGAAAAACATGGCAAGCGGCAAGTTCGCGATGACGCTGCACAATCTCGGATTGCCGCAGACGATCGAGAAAGCGTTCCCGGAAGTCAAAGCGGATACGTTCGGCTACTTCCCGATTCCGCTCATCGACAACCAGCTCATGAACATCGCGCCGGCGGCGCCGAGCAAATTCATTTACTCGGGATCGAAGCACGTCGAGCAAGCCAAAGAATATTTCCGCTTCCTGACGGAGCAAGAAAACCTGCAATTCTTCCTGGATAACGAACCGCGGTTCCTTTCGCTGAACTTCGAGGGCATCCAAGGACGCTTCACGGCCGAACAACAGAAGTTTTTCGATACGTACGGCGCGAAGCAAGGATCCGGCTTGCAAATGACGTCGAAATACGTGAACCCGCAATGGATGGACATCGGCAAAGACATGAGCGCCATGATCAGCGGCGCGATGACGCCGAAAGCGGTTCTCGAAAGCGCCGACAAACGCAGGGCCGATCAGGCGAAAGCCGCGAAAGACGCCGCGTGGAAATAAAGCGATAACGCGGTACCCATAGACGAAACCGGCGGTGTTCAGAGTGCAAGCGAGCGCTGCCGGTTTTGTTTTTCCTATCGGAAGGAAGGAGTCGTGCCGAAATGATCGAAAAGTCGCTGTGGGTCGCGACGCTCAAGCCGGACATGGCGGAACGTTACGAGCGGCTTCACGCGAACCAGCCCGAGGAGATCGCGGCGCAGCTCGCGGACAAAGGGTTCGTTCATCTGGACATTTACCGTTCGGGAATGACGCTCTACATGACGTGGGAAGTCGATCCGGACCTGGCGATTCCGAACCGCATGACGCGGGAGGAAGCGGAACGGGAATGGGACCGTCTGACGGGCGAGTGCTTCGCCGAACCGTGGCGTCAAGTGCCCGTGATTTTCAAACAATCGGAACATGCCTTCAAGGCACGAAGCTTGAACGCGCAAGGAGAAGATGCGAATGGCGACTGAACTGAAAGGAAAAACGGCGATCGTCACCGGATCGACGAGCGGGATCGGCCGTTCCGTCGCGGAGAAGCTGGCTGCCGCAGGCGTGCGCACGGTCGTTCACGGTCGCAACCGGGAAGCCGGAGAAGAAACGGTTGCGGATATCGCGAGCCAAGGGGGCGAAGCGATCTTCGTTCAAGCGGATTTGCTGGACGCTCAAGCGCCCGGGCAGCTCGTTGCGGCGGCGACGGGGAGATGGGGCAGGCTCGATTTCGTCGTGAACAACGCCGCGCTCGTCTGCAGCAAGCCGATCGAAGAAATCTCGCACGAAGATTGGAACCGGCTGTTCCAAGTGAACCTGAAGACGCCGTTCTTCCTCGTCCAAGCTGCTCTCCCTTGGCTGGAGCGGCAAGGCGGATCGATCGTGAACGTCGGTTCGATCAACGGCGTCAAGAACGCGCCGAACAACGTCGTCTACGATTCGATCAAAGCCGGGCTGAACCATATGACCCGGGGAATCGCGAAAGATTTGCTGGGCAAGGGCGTCCGCATCAATACGCTCATGCCGGGCGGCGTCGCGACTCCGCTGATCGACCAATGGTTCCGCCAGAAGTACGATGACCCGGCGGAAGCCCAAAGACTGGCGGACGAAGAGAAAGCGAAGCCGTTCATGGGGTTGCCGGACCAGATCGCGGACGCGGTACTGATCTTATGCGGCAACGGTTCATCTTGGGTGAACGGAGCGGTCATCCCGATCGATGGCGGCTACAACATTTGAAAGACGAGGCGAAGCAGCGATGAAAATCACGGACGTGAAAGCATACGCGATCAAACAAGACGCGGATATTCCTTTTAAATGGAGAAAAGGGCTGCCCGAAGGCTCGCACTTGAACGAAATGGGCATCTTGCGAATCCTGACCGACGAAGGCATCGAGGGAGTCGCCGTCGCCCAGCGCGGATTGATGACCGTTGATTATACGAAGCGCAGGCTGAAAGACATGCTGATCGGAAGAGATCCGCTGCTGAAGGAACGGCTTTGGCACGAGATGTGGGAGATGGACCGCGCGGAAGAATTCCAAATCTACTACATGGGCATTCCGGACGTCGCCTTATGGGACATTACGGCGAAGAAAGCCGGCATGCCGCTCTATCAACTGCTCGGGGGCAACAGCAACCGCGTGCAGGCGTACGCGTCGACCGTCACGTACGACACGACGGACCAATTCCTGCGCGTCGCGGATTATTGCATCGAGAAGGGCTACAAAGCGATCAAGCTGCACGCTTGGGGCGATGCCCGCGAGGACGCCAAGCTGTGCGCCGCCGTCCGCAAGCACGTCGGGGACGACATTATGCTCATGTACGACGGCTCGGCGGGATTCGATCTTCGCGACGCGATTTATTTGGGCAAGGCATTGGAGCAAGCGGACTATTACTGGTACGAAGAGCCGATGAGAGAGTTCAGCATTTGGAAT
This sequence comes from Cohnella suwonensis, assembly GCF_042655365.1. NCBI lineage: Bacteria > Bacillati > Bacillota > Bacilli > Caryophanales > Paenibacillaceae > Cohnella > Cohnella suwonensis. The sequence goes on from NZ_JBHSMH010000066.1 coordinate 52,348, forward strand.
TACAAGAAGCTGTGCGACGAACTGACGATTCCCGTGCTCGCGGCGGAGACGTCGGACGGCTGCCATTACAACGCGGCGGACTTCATCGTCCAAGGCGCGTGCGATCGGATTCGCACCGGTACGGTGCTGAAGGGCGGCATTACCGGCGCGCTGCGCATCGCCCACTTGGCGGACAGCTTCGGCATGAAGGCGGAAATTCACGGCGGCGACCAGGCGAACGTGCATCTGGCTTGCGGCATTAACAACAATACGTTTTTCGAAGCTCTCGTATGGGGCACCGGACCGATCGGTTTCGGTTATCCGGTCGAAGAGGACGGCTTCATTACGGCGCCGCAAGTTCCGGGCATCGGCTATTCTTTCGATTGGGAAGAAATCGAGCGCAAGGCGTACGCGATAGTATAAGAGGTTTAATTGGAAAAAGAGATTCCGCGGAAGGAGTTGGACGCGATGAGAGCCGTTTTTTACGCGGGCAACAAGAAGCTAACGGTCGGAGAAGCGCCGCAGGTCGCGCCGGGCCCCGGAGAAGTCAGCATCCGCGTCGCCTATGCGGGCATCTGCGGCACCGACCTTCATATTTATCACGGGCATATGGATGCCCGCGTCACGTTCCCGCAAATCATGGGCCACGAGATGTCCGGCGTCGTCGAGCAAGTCGGCGAAGGGGTCGAAGTTCTACGTCCCGGGCAGAAGGCGACGGTCATGCCGCTTCATCCGTGCGGCGAATGTCCGGCTTGCGAGATCGGCCATGGACATATTTGCCATAAGCTGAAGTTTCTCGGCATCGAGACGCCGGGCGCGTTCCAGAGCGTATGGACGGTTCCGGCTTTCGCGGTACTGCCGCTACCGGACGAACTCGGGCTGGACATGGCCGCGCTCATCGAGCCGCTTGCCGTCGCCTGCCACGACGTTCGCTTGGGCGAAGTGAAAGCGGGCGAATTCGTCGTCGTCCTCGGCGGCGGACCGATCGGCGCGGTCATCGCCCTCGTCGCCCGGGAGAACGGCGCGCGCGTGCTCGTGTCCGAGATTAACCCGCATCGTCTCGCTTTGCTCGAAAGCCTCGGATTCGAGACGGTCAACCCGTTGGAGCGGGACGTGCCGGAGCTCGTGAACCGGCTGACGGACGGAACCGGAGCGGACGCCGTATTCGAGGTCACGTCTTCGCAAGCCGGCGCGGAACTGATGACGAAGCTTCCGAGAACGCGCGGCAGAATTATCGTCGTCGGCATCTTCAACAAGCCGGCGGCCGTCGATCTGCACCGCTTCTTCTTCCGCGAGCTGCGGCTGCTGGGCGCTCGCGTGTTCGAGCGCGAAGACTTCGATCGCGCGATCGGCCTTGCGGCTTCCGGCAAATTGCCGCTAAGCGCGCTCGTCACCGACGTGCTGCCGCTCGAGAAGCTGGAAGACGGATTCAGGATGATGGAAAGCGGCGGCAACGCCATGAAAATATTGGTTCGCTGCGGCGAATAGACCGGGAGGTTGGCGCTCGCCATGACGACGCGCAAAATCGATTCCCACGTTCACGTGTTCAACGTGGAGCGGGTGAGCTACGGCTGGCCTACGCCGGCCGATAAGGACTTGTACCGCGTCATCGAACCGCCGGAGCTGCAGCCTTTGCTGGACGAAGCGGGCATCGGCGGCACGGTTCTCGTGCAGGCAGCGGACCATTCCGCGGAGACGGACTACTTGCTGGAGATTGCCGAAGCTCACGAATCGGTGCTCGGCGTCGTCGGCTGGGTGCCGCTCGCCGAGCCGCTGGAAGCCGGACGCCGGTTGGAGAAACTCGCGCGACGCCGCTACTTCAAAGGGGTCCGGCATCTGATCCACGGCGAGGCGGACCCGGATTGGCTCGTGCGTGCGGACGTGCTCGAAGGCTTGAGAACGCTCGCCTCGTTCGGCTTGCCGTTCGACGTCGTGGCCGTGTATCCGAACCATCTTCGGCACATCCCGCGGGTGGCCGAAAGCGTTCCGAATCTTCGGCTCGCGCTCGACCACCTCGCGAAGCCCCCGATCTCGGGTGGCCCGTCGACGGACGCGGGCAGCATGGCGGGCTGGGAAGCGGAGCTCGCGGCAGCGGCGGCTTACCCGAACGTCTACGCCAAGCTGTCCGGGCTGAATACGGCATGCGATTGGAACCGCTGGACCCCGGAAGATTGGAAGCCGAGCGTGGATGCGGCGTTCCGTTCGTTCGGCGCCGATCGGCTCCTATTCGGCAGCGACTGGCCCGTCGCCAATCTGGCGGGCGATTACCGCCGCGTATGGGAAGCGACGCTAAGCGCGCTCGAGAGCCGTTCTCCCGAAGATAAAAGCTCGGTGCTGGGAGGCACGGCGGAACGGTTTTATCGGCTCGATTAACGAAGAGAGGTGTTCGATCATGTCCCGATACGCGGTAGAACGCGTCGAGTCGGAGGCGTACCCGGTATTCCGGCTGCGAGACGAAGCTTGCGGCGCCGTCGCGGATATCGCCCCCGGCGTCGGCAACAACCTGATCCGGTTCGAGATCGGCGGGCGCAACGTCATCAGTTCCCCGCCAAGCGTCCGGGCGCTCAAGCACGAGACGTTCGGGGCGTTCCGTTCCGGCGTCCCGATTCTGTTCCCCCCGAACCGGGTCGATCAAGGCCAATTCGACTTTAACGGGCGGACATACCGGCTGCCGATCAACGAACCGCCGAATTATCATCTGCACGGCGAAATTTGCGCGAAAGCTTGGGAAGTGCTTAACGTCTCGGCGAACGAGGAAGAGGGAGCTTCGGTCGTGTGCCGTTTCCGATTCGCGGCCGATCCGGACATTCTGGCGTACTTTCCGCACGAATTGACGTTCACCGTCGCGTGCCGCTTGCACGAGTGCGAATTGCATCTGGGCGGCGACATCCGTAACGAGGGGCGGGAAGAAGCTCCGTTCGGCTTCGGGTTGCATCCTTACTTCTCCGTTCCCTTCGGCGACGGAGAGCGAATCGAGCTGACCGTACCGGCGACGGCGGAATGGCCGGTGACGGACGAAGCGTTCGCGACGGGCGAACCGTCGGTTACCGCGTTCAGCGAACGATTGAACGAGGGGGCGGACATTTCCGATTATCCTCTTCTCGGCTGCTCGATGCTTTCCTTGGCCGAAGGGGGAGCGGAATGCCGCATTCGGATGCAGCGCGGCGGTTATACGATCCGATACCGCGTCGGGCCCGAGTTTCCTTATTTGCTGCTGTTCCGGCCGGACTGGTCGGCGGCGTTCTCGCTGGAGCCTTATACGTGCGTGACCGACGCGTTTAATCTTCCGTACGCGCCGGAGACGACGGGGGCGAAGGGCATCAAGCCCGGACAAACGATCTCGTTCGCCACGTCCATCGCGGTCGCGGCCGAATAGCGCTTATGGCAATGATTATTGAATGAAAGAAGGAATCCTTCATGGCGGCGACATCGGCGAAAAGGGACTACAGCATTACCGGTCCCGAGAGCAAGCGCGCGCAGGATAGAGGGCTGGCTTCCGCCGAATGGTACACCAGTCCGATTCCGCGTCCGATAATGAAAGAGTTAATGAAGAGGAAAAACGGCCCGGCCATTCGCGACACGATCATCTGGTTCGGCGGGCTCGCGATTCTCGGCTATTTGGCTTACTTGAGCTGGGGCACGTGGTGGGCGATTCCCGCGTTCCTCGCCTACGGGATTCTCTACGCGACGCCGGGCGATTCCCGTTGGCACGAATGCGGACACGGCACGGCGTTCAAGACGCCTTGGATGAACGAAGCGATGTACCAGATCGCATCGTTCATGGTGCTGCGTTCCGCGACGCCGTGGCGCTGGAGCCACGCCCGCCATCATACCGATACGATCATCGTCGGACGCGACCCCGAGATCATTACCGAACGGCCTCCGGTTTGGAAAATACTGCTCATGCAAATCTTCCACCTGTACGGCGGACCGATCGAGATCAAGCGGTTCGTCATGCACGCGTTCGGCAGGATGGAGAAGCACGAGAAGGAGTACATTCCCGAATCGCAGTTTAAGAAGACGTTCCGGGAAGCTCGCGTCTATATGCTGATCATCCTCGGCATAATCGCGGTTTGCTTGTATGCCGGAAGCGTTTTGCCGGCGATGTTCGTCTTCTTGCCGTCGTTCTACGGCGCGTTCGTCGTCATTACGTTCGGCGTGACGCAGCATCTCGGCTTGTACGAGGACGTGCTGGACCACCGCCTGAACTCGCGCACGATCTACATGAACCCGGTATTGCGTTTTCTGTACTGGAACATGAATTACCATACCGAGCACCACATGTTCCCGATGGTGCCTTACCACGCGCTGGCGAAGCTGCACGAAGAGATGAAAGCCGATTGTCCCCCCGCGCGTCCTAGCTTGTGGGCCGCCTTGAAGGAGGTCGTGTCGGCGCTGCGCAAGCAGAAGGACAATCCGGCCTATGTCGTCGTCAAGCCGCTCCCCGCGACGGCTAGGCCTTATATGTACGGCATTCCCAACGATCTGAATCTCGAATTCGATTCGCCAATGCGTCATAGCCAAGCATAAGGAGCTGATCATCATGAGCGCGACGGAATGGATAGAAGCTTGCGAAGTGGACGACATCGAAGAGGAGGACGTCATCCGCTTCGACCGCGGCGATCGCACGTTCGCGATATACCGTACGGACAAAGGGGACTTCCATGCCTCCGACGGATTCTGCACGCACGAGAAGTTCCATCTGTCGAACGGCCTCGTCATAGGCGGCGTCATCGAATGCCCGAAGCATAACGGGCGTTTCGACATCGCGACGGGCGCGGCCAAGCGCGCGCCGGTGTGCGTGGACTTGAAGACGTACCCGGTCAAAGTCGAGAACGGCAAAGTATTCATCCAGATCTAACATGGATTCAAGAAGGAGCAACGCCATGAATACGAACGCAATGGTGATCGTCGGAGCGGGAGAAGCCGGCGCGCGCGCTGCATCCGAGCTTCGCGCGAGAGGGTGGACCGGCGATGTGACGATGATCGGCGAAGAACGCCGTGCGCCTTACGAACGTCCGCCGCTCTCCAAGAGCCAGCTCGCCGACGCGAAGCGTCCGGCGCCCACGACGATATTGAGCGCGGAGAAACTCGAAGAGCTGAACATTACGCTCTTGAGCGGAGATGCCGCTGTCCGGATCGACCGGATCGGGCATAAAGTCGTGCTGGAGAGCGGACGCGAAGTGCCGTACGGCAAGCTGCTGCTCGCGACGGGCGCGCGGCCGCGCAAGCTGCCGGCCAAAGGCGACGCCGCCGAAGAAATACTCATCTTGCGCACGTTCGACGACGCGCTGCGGCTTCGCGAACGGCTGCGGCCGGGGGCGCGCGTCGCCATTATCGGGGGCGGCTTCATCGGCCTCGAGGTGGCGGCTAGCGCGATTGCCATCGGCTGCGACGCGACGCTCGTCGAAGTCGCTTCGCGCATTCTGATGCGCGGCGTGCCCGAGCCGATCGCCGCCGCGGTCGAGAGGCGGCACCGCGAAGCGGGCGTCTCGTTCCGCATCGGAGTCATGATCGAGAGCGTGGACCGCGACGGCGATGCTTACCGCATCCGGCTCGCGGACGGGACGTCCGTACCGTGCGACGTCATCGTCGCGGGCATCGGCGCGGTTCCTGAAACGGCGCTAGCGGCGGCATGCGGCCTCGACATCGAGAACGGCATTCGGGTCGACGAGCGGTTGCGAACGAGCGATCCGGATATTTTCGCGGCGGGCGATTGCTGTTCGTTCCCGCATCCGCTCTACGGCGGCAAGAGAATGCGGCTGGAAGCTTGGCGCAACGCCCAAGATCAAGGCACCCTCGCGGCGGGCAACATGCTCGGAGACGAAGCGCCGTACGAAGCGATACCTTGGTTCTGGTCGGATCAATACGACTTGACGCTCCAGGTCGCAGGCATGGCGGATCCGGACAACGCGATCGCGCAACGCGACTTGGGAGAAGCGGGACGTCTCTATTTCCATCTGGACGGGGAAGGCCGTCTCGTCTCGGTCAGCGGCATCGGGCCGACGGGCGCGTTCGCCAAGGAGTTCCGGCTCGCCGAGATGCTCGTCGAGAAACGCGCGCATCCGCCGGCGGACGCGCTGGCGGATCCCGGCGTCCGGCTCAAGGAACTGCTTCGGGGTTAGTCATTCGATGGGAGGAACAGAACGATGCAATATAATCGGTTCGGCAGGTTAGGCACGCAAGTATCGCGACTGGGGTTCGGCGCCATGGGACTCGGCGGCTCGTTCGGGAGCTACGGCGACAAAGAACTCGTCCGCTCCGTCCTTCACAGTCTAGAGCGCGGCGTGAACTTCATCGACACGGCGCGGAATTACGGCGAATCCGAGCGCATTCTCGGACTTGCGCTCAAGGAGTGGACGGGCGACAAACCGTTCGTCGCCTCGAAAATCCAGTCCAAAGGACCGGGTAATCTCGGCTGGGGCCAGCCGATTCCGGTGGAATCGGCTTATCCGGAAGGTTGGCTGCGGGAGAGCGCGGAAATTTCTCTTCGCATGCTCGGCGTCGAGACGATCGACCTGATGCAGCTTCACCAATATTGGCCGCAATGGGACCGCGTCGATTATTGGATGGACGAATTGCTTCGGTTGAAGGAAGAGGGCAAGATCAGGGGCATCGGCATCTCCTTGCCGGATCAACGGCACGATATCGCGCTGTCGCTCGCGCAAAGCGGGAAGATCGATTCCGTTCAGACGGTGTTTCATATTTTCGATCCGCTGGCGCTCGATTGCCTCGTTCCGATCTGCCAAGAAAACGACGTCGCTGTCATCGCCCGCTGCATTCTCGACGAAGGCGGCCTGACCGGTTTCCTGCGCGCGGACACGGTATTCGGGGAAGGCGATTTCCGGCAAGCCTACTTCGACTACTTGCCTCGGGAGATTTACATCGAGCGGGTTCGCAAGCTGCAAGAAGCGTTCGTGCCCCGGTACGCGGATAGCGTGGCCGAATTGGCGATTCGCTTCGCGCTTCAGCATCCGGGCATTACGGCCGCGATCAGTTCGATGCACGTGACGCGATACGCGGACGAAAATATCGCCGCGGCGAGCCGCGGGCCGCTGCCGGACGACGTATTCGAGGAAATCCGACGCCACTACCGATGGGTGAGGAACTACTATGAAACGAAGTATTGGGCATAAGACGTTATGGTCCGAATTGCTGCCGCATGAATTCAAGACCAGGCTCGCGGACAATCCGACCGTCTATTTCCCGATCGGCCTGTGCGAACCGCACGGGCAAGTGAGCGCGTTCGGGCTCGACACGATCAAAGCGGAATGGCTATGCCGGGAAGCGGCGGAACGGGTCGGGGGCATCGTCGCCCCGTCGATGGGTTTTCACGTGCACGAAACCGGTTATCACGCGAGGTGGCTGGAGGACGAGGTCGGAGAAGTCGACGCGCCGATGACGGGCATTCCCCCGGGGATCCTGCTTCACTTGTTCTTGTATCAGTTACGGGCATTCGCCAACGCGGGGTTTCGCAACGTCGTCGTCGTGTCCGGCCATAGCGGCGGCAACCAACGGGATCTTCGGCTGGCCGCGGAGCTGTTCATGGAGCATGTGCCGGTGAACGTATGGGTGCGCAGCGATCCCGAGCTCGTGGAGGACTTGTACGAAGGCGATCACGCCGGCAAATACGAGATCTCGCAGCTCATGTATTTGCGTCCGGAGCTCATCGATATGTCGGCTCGGGAATACGAGAAGCAGCCCGATTCGGGAGGGAAGCTGGCGCTGGGCGAAGATGCGGCGGAAGCGAATCCGGAGCTCGGAGAAAGCATTATGCGCGCTTGCTTGCAGCGGCTATGCGACGAAGCGGAAAAGCTGCAAGCTCAAGCGGAGGAGACGGCTGCAGCGGCACCCTTACCGCGAATCGGCTACGGTACGGTCGAGCATATATGGGCGAAGGTGCGCGCGGCATCGCCCGATTGGGTCACGGCGAAACCGTGGCCGGGTCAACCTCCCGTGTCGGAAGGCTCCCGTTGGAAACCCTACGAGAATTGGCCTATATAATCTGTCGTTCGAAAGCAAAGGGGCGGCCGGGGCGTTATCCCGTGCCGCCTCTTTGCTTTCGCGCGATTCATTGCCGCTCGAAAGCGACGATCCAATCCCCTTGCACGGCCGCGTACCCTTCGTCTCCTTCGACGAGCAGGCCGTACAGCTTCTTTACGTCGAGATATTCCTTGCGGGAACCGTCGTCGAATTCCAGCGTGACGTAGTAATCCGTGCGGGAAGAACCGCCCGTATGCGCCATGCCGTTATCGCCGGCGTGATGGTGATGGCCCGCGCCGGTGCTGACGTCCGTCCTTTTGGAGACGACCCGAGCGAATACGGTTTCTTTCGGCGACCTCGCGTTCTTGACGTATCGGGCTCCGTTAAAGATCATCAAGCCGATCACGACGACGAATCCGATGACGATAATAATAGGAACGATCGTGAACATGGCGTTGGAACCGCCGCTCATCGGCTGCTCGGGAAACAAGGCATTTCCTCCTTTTCCAAACTCTGTGTGATTATATGGATATGGAAATCTAACCACGAGGTAACGCGAATCGTCAACCCCATCGTGTCGAAATAACTGGGCAATCGCTTACGAGATCAACGGATTGGCAGGAGTCGTTTCGGTCAAGTCGACGGATGCGATAACTGCCATTTTGACCGTTATGACTGTTCAGAGAACCCGTCCCCCCTTACATAACGGTCATCTTGACCGTTAAGTCCTCTACAACCCCCAATAGACAAGGCAAATGGGAACTTTAACCGCCAATTTGACCATTAACAATCCACTAAATGTCGTTTGTTTATTGACAACGGTCATTTTGACGGTTATCCCTTATCGGATGGTGGTCTCGCGTTTTCGTAAGCGATTGCCCTGGTCGAAATAACGAAAGGCAATCCGCCCGGACGGATTGCCTTCTTTGTCGTGCGCAACTTTCTATACATCCGCACAGTATTAATGTTTGGAATGATTTCCATATGATGGATCGATATCGAGGAGGAGTATGATGAGAATAGCAAAAACGTTCCTATTGGCCGCGTTCGTCGTCGCGCTCGCGTTCGCGATCGGACCCCGGCATACCGATGCGGCGCAACCGGCCAAGCTGACGGTAGCGGGCTTAGGAAACGAAGCGAACGAGTACGTCTCAGTCCGCGATCGCGTCTATTTGCCGCTAAAGCAAACCGCGCAAGCGCTAGCGTACCGGACGATCTGGGATGCCCGTACCCGGTCGATCACGTTGCAAGGGATCGATAAGAAGATCACGTTAACGAAGCGCGCGTTGTCCGGCGCGGACTTTTACTCGAAAAACGGCAGGACGTACGCGTCGCTGGCCTTTTACTCGAAAAATCTAGGGTTGACGTATAACACGTACGACGCGGCTAAGCTAATCAAGTTGTCTTCTCCCTACTATTACAAGTCCGAAGGCGATCATTCGATCTGGGTCGATAAAAAAACAACGATGCTCTATTATGCGAAAGGGACGCGTCAACCGTTGCCGATAAACAAAACGAATCTTACGTTCCTCGAACAAGCGACATTCGCGGACGCGACGGTCAAGGAGCTTAGCCAAGGCGTCGTATATATGAGAGTAACCGAGAACTACGGGGAACCGAGTCTCAACTTCGATACTTATCAAGCGCTGATCAAGAACGGCAAAGTCGTCAAGCAGCAAAACAAATCTTTTCACGGCTGGCGCGATCACGAAGATGTCGAATTCGTCGATCAAGGCGTACTGTTCAACGACGGGGATACGGCGACGATCTACGGCAAAGACGGCAGCGCGGCGTTGGTCGCCGATTTGACGGAATCGCTTGGTTTCGAAGGACCGTTCGTGGTGGAAGCCGTTCAAGACCGCTTCTGGTTCGTCCGGGAATACAGAAGCTCGAAATTGAGCTTGCTCGATATCCGTTCCGGCAAGTCGATATTGTTATATAAGCAATTACTTAACCCAGACGAGATCGCCATTCTCGACGAGCAAAAGTCTCCGGCCATCGGTGAAAACGTGGAGTTTAATACTTTCGGCGACCACTTGACGTTCAAGAAAATCGACATGGCGAAGAAACTTGTTTACTTCGACCATCTCAATTGGCTGAAATCCGAGAAATCGACGTTGGTCTTCGATCTTTCGAAAATGTAAGCGCGGGACTCTGACCCGACGCGCTACCTCACACCAGCTTACGGTATTGGGCGGGAGAGACGCCGACGACTTTCTTGAAATGCTTGTAGAAGTGGGCGGCATCCCAGTAGCCGACCGCTTTGGCGATGTCTTGCGTTTTCAGGGCGCCGGTTTTCATCATTTCCATCGCTTTCTCGATTCTCGTCCGGTTGACGTAATCGGAGAACGTCTGGTTCATCTCCTTGTTGAACAGCTGGCCCAAGTAGACGGGGTGCACGCGGTACGTCTGGGCGAGCGTCTTGAGCGAGAATTCCTCCATGTAAGAGCGCTGCACGTAGGAGACGATCTGCCGGATGACCGGGCTTTGCTCTTGTCGGCCGACGAGCTCGCGAACCGCTTCCGAAGCGATGTCGCGGACGTGGCCGATCAGTTGCTCCAGCGTCGTGGAAGCAAATAGCCGAACGAGCGGATCGGCATAAGAGCGAGGCGCCGGATCGTTCGGCTTCGCGTCCCGGAGCCGCTTCTTCAGCTGAAGCACGAGTTCGGCGGCCGCGCCCCGAAGCTCTGCCGGCGTCACGCCTTCCGTCCGCGAGAAAGCCTCGAAATCGCTTGCGATACGCGCATGCAACGTTTCCTCGTCCATCGCCAGCAACAGTTGATTGTACGCCTCCGGATCGTACGGAGGCGTTTTTCCCGTTGCGGCGGATCGAGAGAAGAGGTCGTGGGACAACAGCCGCTCCTCGGGATACAGCAGGGCGTAGTCGAGCGTCGCGATCGCGTTCCTGTAGCTCGCGGGCGCTTGCTCGAAGCCCGTCTCGAGAGATCCGAGCACGATGAGCGGCGCTTCGCGGGCAACGTCTTTCCGCCTGGACTGAAGCTTCGCCAATCGGTCGCGAATGCCGCCCAGCGCCGCGGGCGTCCCGTCCTGAGCGCCGATGATCAGCACGGCATTGTCGTCGATATCCCGGAAGCTCAGGCATGGCGCTCCGAGTTCGGCCCCGGCATCGCCGGAGTAACCGCCGACGATGACGGCGACCGCCGCGTACGGTTCGTTTAGCCGCAGCTGAAGGAAGTCGGAACGCTGCTTCCATTGCTCCTTCGCGATCCGGCCCGATACCCAGCGGTAGAGGATGTTATCCTTCAGCAGGTCGGTCTGTTCGGCGCTGAGCGATTCGATTTTGCCCCGGTTCAGCTTCTCCGAGGCGTTCATGACCGTCTGCGTCAGCTCCTCCAGGTTGATCGGCTTCAGCAAATAATTCTCGATGCCGATGCGCATCCCTTCGCGGACGTAGTCGAATTCGTTGAAGCCGCTCAGGATGATGCTTATCAGCTCCGGATTGATCTTCTTCAGCTCGCGAATGAGCTCGAGTCCGTTCATCTCGGGCATCGCGATATCGGTAATGAGAATGTCGATCCGTTCCGCTTCGCCTCCGATTTGCTCGAGAGCGTCAAGTCCGTTCTCGGCTTGCCCGGCGATGACGGCGCCTATAGACGTCCAATCGATGACGGAAGCGAGTCCCTCCAGAATGAACGGTTCGTCGTCGACGATCCATACGTTATGCATATCAGATTTCCTCCTTCCGATGGGGGAACCGGACCCGGACGACGGTGCCCTCCATCCTCTTGCTCCTGATGTCGAGCCCGTAATCGTCTCCGTACAACAACCGGATTCTCTCGTTCACGTTGCGCAAGCCGAGAGAAGAGCCGCCCAAGCGGCCCTTGCCGTCCTTGCCGCCCGTATTTCCTCCGGATCCCCCGGCTCCTTCGGTGCGTTCCCCGCTCGCGTTTCCTTTGCCCGCCAAGTTCATCGTGACCGTTCGCAGCCTTTCTTCGTCCATGCCTTTGCCGTTGTCCTCGACTTCGACGACGAGCGCGGACGTCGTCGCGTCGGCGTAAGCGCGAATCGAGATGACGTTGCCCGTCTTCGAGGCCCTGACCCCGTGAACGATCGCGTTCTCGATGAGCGGCTGAAGCGAAAGCTTGAACAGAAGGGCGGATTCGATGCCTTCCTCGAGCGAGATCGAATAGCTCATTTTATCCCGGAATCGGAGACGGTACAGCTCGAGGAATTGCCGGCAATAGTCGATCTCGTCCCCGAGAGTGACGGTCGTCTCCGGCTTGACCGCGTAGCGGAACAAGGAACCGAGCACGTAAGCCATTTCCCCGACGTCCGCCGCCCCTTGCGTGAGCGCGCGCATCCGGATCGCCTCCAGCGTGTTGTACAGAAAATGGGGATTGATCTGCGCCTGGAACGCGACGAGCTCGGCGTGCTTCTGCTTGATCTCGGACACGTACACTTGGTTGATGTAGCTCATCAGCTCCTCGCACATCCGGTTGAAGCGGTCGGAGATTTCGTCGAGCTCGTCGTTCTGCCCGGTCGGCACGCGAACGGACAAGTTCCCTTGCTGCGCCTGCTTCATCGCCTTGATGATCGCCCTCGTCCGTCGCGAATACCGGTAGACGGTCATGTACGCGAAGACGATCATGAGCACGATGCCGATGCCGGTAATGGCGATGACTTTGCTCTTGAACCCGGCGAACTTGCCTTCGAGCTCGGACACGGGAGCGATGCCGCTAACGTACAGGCCGGACATGGCCGATCTCGTTGTCGTTCGGTAAGCTTTCGTTTCGAGCTTGGCATATCCCGGGTCGCCGCGCAATTGGCGGGCGTACGGATATTCGAGTCCGCCGTAGCGGCCCGACGAATCGTACACGACTTTGCCGGACGGGAACAGCACGAGGACGGAGCCGATGCGCCTGTCGGCTTCGCCCGCCCGTAACTTTTTGCCGATCGCGTCCGGATCGAAGGTGAAGAGGATGCTCCCTTCGTTGCGCAGCGTGTCGGGATCGTTCATGTCGAACGTGAACGTATAGGCGCCTTTCTTCGCGATGTCGAGCGCTTCGTCCAGCTCCGGCGTTCGCTCGGCGGCCGTCCGGATCGCCCTCATTCCGTCGATCGCTTGCTCCGCGGGACGTTTCTCCCCCTGAAGCACGACGAGTTTCTGCGTCTTGTTGCCGTTGAACATGAATACGAACGACTGCGATTTGCTATAGACGGCGATCTGCAGAATTTCCGGATGGCTCTCCATATGGCCGCGCAGGAACGTTTCCAAGTTGCGGTTTTCCGAGCTGTTGCTCGAAATGTATTTATTGAACCGGTACTGGATATAGAGCGGCATGTCGTTGCGCAGAAAATAGAGCATGTCGTTCAGCAGCAACTGGTTCTGGTAGAACTGAAGCACGACGTCCTGCGACTGGTCCATTTGTTCGTCGAGGAAAGCGCCGACTTCGTCGACCGCTTGCTGCTGCGCGCCGAGTTCCTTCTGCCGCAGGGAGCTCGTCGAGTACTTGTAGACGAGTACGGCGAGCGTGCAGAACGTCACGATCGTAAGCGCGGAGAAGACGAGAACGATTTTGTTGAACAGCTTCGTGCGGAAGAAAGCGTGGTAGACGTCGGCGAGCTTGGCCGTGACGTTCACCTCCTATGCGGGTGAAGTAGGTATAAGATAACACGGGATTTTCGGGGCGGCAACGAAAATGTAAGCGATTGCGGCCATTGCCGGAGCGAACCTTTAATCCGTACCTGAAAGCTTGAATCTGTTCACTATCGGCCGGCTTTCGGGCCGTGTTACCTTGAAATCGAGAACGTTGAACATGCAACTAGACGGAGCAAGGCGGAGGTGAATCACATGCAAGCGGTACTGGCTTTCGTTCGCGACGTCGGCAAAAACCGGGCGTTCCTGATCATGGCGCTTCCCGGCGCGCTCTGGTTTCTGATTTTCGCTTACGTCCCGATGCCCGGAGCGCTGATCGCGTTCAAGCAATACCGGCTCGATCTGGGCGGCTTCTTCTCCGGGTTAATCAAGTCGGAATGGGTCGGATTGAAAAACTTCGAGTTTCTGTTTAATGCCCACGACGCGTACGTCATTACCCGCAATACGGTGTTGTACAATCTCGCCTTCATCGTGCTCGGGCTGGTCCTATCCGTGTCGCTGGCGATCGTCTTGTTCCATCTGACGCAGAAGAAGCTGGCCAAGCTGTACCAGACGGCGATGTTCATGCCTTATTTTCTCAGTTGGATCATCGTCAGCTACTTCGTGTTCAGCTTTCTGAGCGTCGACCGCGGGCTCGTCAACCAAATTCTCGAGGCTTTCGGCGCGGAACCGCGCAACTGGTATTCGGAGACGGCCTACTGGCCGCTCATCCTGATCGTCATGAACGCTTGGAAAGGGGTCGGTTATTCCAGCGTCGTCTACTTGGCGGCCATATCCGGCATCGATAAAACCTATTACGAGGCCGCGATGATCGACGGGGCGAGCAAATGGCAGCAGACGATCCGGATTACGTTGCCGCTCATCAAGCCAATGATGATCATTCTGACCATCCTCGCGATCGGCGGTATTTTCCGGGCGGACTTCGGATTGTTTTTCCAAATCCCGCGGGATTCGGGAGCGCTGTTCCCGGTCACCAACGTCATCGACACGTACGTGTACCGTTCGATGAAAGTGCTCGGAGACTTCGGGATGGCCGCGGCGGCGGGCTTCTACCAATCGGTCGTCGGCCTCGCGCTCGTCTTGACGGCGAACTGGACCGTCAAGAAAATCAACGAAGACGAAGCGCTGTTCTGACGAAGTGGCGGCGATTTCGGACTTCCATCACGAAAGGAGGCGGCAGCGGATGAGACTCGCCCGCCCGGCGAAGCCGCGGGACGTTCACCGGCTTCCGATGGCTTGGAACGGCTTGCTTCACTTGATCTCCGGAGGCTTCGCCTTCGCCTGCGTATTCCCGTTCCTGTTCGTCGTCGTCATCTCGTTCACGGACGAGAACACGCTGCTCGAGAAAGGCTACCAAATATGGCCCGCCGATTGGAGCGTCAACGCTTACGAATACGTGTTCCGGACGGGGGATCAGCTCCTCCGATCTTACGGCGTCACGCTGTTCGTAACCGTCGTCGGCATGCTGCTGACGGTCGCGATGACGACGCTGTACGCGTATTCGATCTCTCGGAGGAACTTCAAGTACAGAAAGTTTTTCTCCTTCTACGCTTTCTTCACGATGCTGTTCGGCGGCGGACTCGTGCCGACATACATCGTCGTCGCGCAAATGCTGGAGCTCAAGGACACGATCTGGGCGCTTATTCTGCCGATGTCGCTGAACGCGTTCAACATCTTTATTCTTCGAACGTTCTTTCAGACGATGGTGCCGACGCCGATTATCGAATCCGGCAAAATCGACGGAGCGGGCGAGTTCAAAATCTTGCTCATGCTCGTCTTGCCGATCTCGTTGCCGGGATTGGCGACGATCGCGCTCTTCAGCACGCTGAGCTATTGGAACGACTGGTTTAACGCGTTGCTCTATATCGACTCGAACCGGCTCGTGCCGCTTCAGGCGCTGCTTATGCGGATCGAGCAGAGCATGCAGTTCATCATCCAGAACTCGGCGCTGCTGAACAGCGGCCAAAGCCGGGAAATGCTGCGGTCGTTGCCGCAAGAGACGACGAGAATGGCGATGGTCGTCCTCGCGACGGGACCGATCGTGCTCGCGTACCCGTTCTTCCAGCGTTATTTCGTGCAAGGTTTGACGATCGGGGCCGTCAAGGATTAGTCCGCAAGCGGGCGGTTCCGGCCGAGTGGCAGGTTTTAAACGCTTGAAGAGCCGGCTCTTCGGCGGTTAAAATAAACACCAATAGAGGTCAGGGGGATTTACGTGTTCAACAAAAAGCGGTACGGCATTATCGCGTTCGTCTTATTTGCAAGCGTTGCCATGGCAGGTTGCGGCAACGGCAACAACGAAACCAAGTCATCGTCCTCCGCATCCCCGTCGGCTTCGCCGTCCGAGCAAGCGTCCGAGTCGCCGAGCGCGACGAAAGAGGAAGAGACGGTCAATCTCGTCTGGTATACGATCGGCACGCCTCCGAAAGATCTGGCTAAGGTGAACGACGAGATCAACAAGTACGTCGAACCGAAAATCCACGCGACCGTGGAGATGAAAATGCTCGATTGGGGCGACTACTCGCAGAAGATGCAGATCATCATCGCTTCCGGCGAGCCGTACGACATCGCGTTCACGAGCTCATGGGCGAACGATTATTTCGCGAACGCCAAGAAAGGCGCCTTCTACGAGCTGGACCAACTGCTCGAGCAGCAAGGCAAAGGCGTCAAGGAAGCGCTCAACCCGGCGTTCCTCGAAGGCACCAAGGTCAACGGGCACAACTACGGTTTGCCGACGAACAAGGAGCTTCCGCAGCAACGTGTGTTCCGCTTCAATAAAGAAATGCTCGACAAACATAATCTCGATATTTCCAACGTGAAAACGATTCAAGATTTGGAGCCTCTCCTGAAAGCGTTCAAGGAGAAGGAGCCCGGCATCGCGCCGATTCCCGCCAAGATCGCCGAATGGCTGCCGTTCGATCTGCCGATCTCCGATCTGCCGTTCATCGGCACTCCGCTCGGCTCGACCGACGGCAAGCTGATCAACGTCTGGGAGTCGCCGGAAGCGATGACTTACCTCGAGACGATGCATAAGTATTACGAGGCGGGATATTTGCCGAAGGACGTCGCGACGCAGAAGGACGCGGGCGATTATTTCAAGACCGGCAAGTGGCTCGTCGACGTCGCCGACGCCCAGCCGTACGCGGACAATCTGTGGAGCAGCGACGCGGGATATAAAGTCGTCAGCGTTCCGATGCACGATCCGATCGCGTTTAACTGGTCGGTGGCGGGCGCCCTGCAGGCGATCAACGCCAAGTCGAAGCATCCGGAGAAAGCGATGGAGTTCCTGAACTTGCTGTACACGGACGCGACGCTCATCAACTTGGTCGACTTCGGCATCGAGAATACGCATTACAAGAAGACGGGCGACAACAGCAAGGATTCGATTCCGGACAGCGGCTACGGTTTCCCGGCGTTCAGCGTCGGCAACCTGATGCTGACGTACTTGAACACGGCGGACCCGGCCGATAAGTGGGATCAATTCAAGAAATTCAACGATTCCGCGACGAGCGCGCCGCTGCTCGGCTTCCAACCGGATACGGCAAGCATCACGACCGAAATCGCGAACTTGAAGAACGCGAAAGAAGCGTCCTACAATTCTCTCTTCTCCGGTACGCTCGATCCGAAGGACAATTTGCCGAAGATCAACCAGAAGCTCAAAGACAACGGCTTGGACAAAGTGCTCGCCGAGCTCCAGAAGCAAGTCGACGCATGGAAGACGAAGCAATAAAGTTATTTGACTAAGAAACAGCCGCGAGTGTTGCGGCTGTTTCTCGTTTAATGGTAGGCTAACAAAGAAGCATGGGATGCAAAGGAGAAGATGACCCGATGGAGCAATTCAAGCTGCCGAAGATCGATATGCCGCCCTTCTCGCTTCCGCGGGCGGTTATGGAGACACTTGCCGAAGCCGAGACGAAGCTGGCGAGTAGGCCGAAATTGTTGCGGCTTTTCAAGAATTGTTATGCTAACACACTCGAAACGACGACGAAAATCGCGGATGACGGGACGACGTTCGTCATCACGGGAGACATTCCGGCGATGTGGTTGAGAGATTCGGCCGAGCAAGTGGCGCACTACCTGCCGCTCGCCCGCGAAGACGCGGACGTACGGCGAATCGTCGGCGGACTGATCAAACGTCATGTCGCGTGCATTGTTCACGATCCTTACGCGAACGCGTTCAACGAAACGGCGAACGATTGGCACTGGAACAAAGACGATGTAACGGATATGTCGACGTTGGTGTGGGAGAGGAAGTTCGAGCTCGATTCCGCTTGTTTCTCGATGCGTCTCGCCTATAACTTTTGGAAGGTAACCGGATCGGCGGAACTTTTCGAAGCGGGCTTCAAAGAGGTGATGAAGACCCTCGTGTCGCTATGGAAGAGTGAACAGCGCCATGCGGAACGTTCGCCGTACCGGTTCGAACGGGATAACGGCATCGAAGGCGATTCGCTGCTGAACGACGGGCTCGGCATGCCGGTCAACTATACGGGCATGGTATGGTCGGGTTTCCGGCCGAGCGACGACGCCTGCGAATTTCACTTCAATGTCCCGTCGAACATGTTCGTCGTCGCGACGTTGCGGCAGATGGGCGAAATCGCCGAATTCGTCTACAGGGATTCGGCCTTCGTTAAGGAAATGGCCAAGCTGGAGTCGGAGATCGACCGAGGCATCCGCACGTACGGCATCTACCGTCATCCCGTATACGGTCCGATCTACGCTTACGAGACGGACGGCTTCGGTAATTACAGCTTGATGGACGACGCGGGTACGCCGGGATTGATGTCCATTCCCTATTTGGGCTACGCGTCGGCGGACGATCCGACGTACGTCCGGACGAGGAAGTTCGCGCTAAGCGCGGACAATCCCTTCTATTATGAAGGCCGATTCGCCAAGGGCATCGGCAGTCCCCACACGCCTCCGAAGTATATTTGGCCGATGGCGCTGTCGATGCAAGGATTGACCGCGACGTCCAAGCAAGAACGGCTGGACATGGTCGCGATGCTGGAAGCGACGGACGCGGATACCGGTTATATGCACGAAGGGTTCCACGCGGACGATCCGAACCTGTTCACGCGGAAATGGTTCGCCTGGTCCAATAGCCTGTTTGCCCAATTGGTCGCTAAAATGATGAAAGACGGTGAGTTCGAATGAATCGCTTAATCGCGTTCTATGATAAGAATTTTCCGCAGGCCGATGGCCAAGCGGTAGACGAGGGGCAGCTCGGACGCGTATCGCGCGTCGTCGGCGCCTCCGGATTAAGCGAAGCGCTGCGCGAAGCGGCGATCGCGGCGGGCGACGGTCGCGCCGAATCCGAAACCGCGTGTTTCGTGAACTTGCACGCGCCGTATTTCCCGAAAGACGCGTGGCCGGAGCTGCTGGCGTTCCTCGGAAGAGGCGGCGGTCTCGTCAGCATCGGAGGCGCGCCGTTTAAGATTCCCGTTCGCATGGAGAACGGACGATGGCATGCGGAGGCGGAGCAGACGGCCTATCATCGGCAGCTCCGCATCCACGAGACGCTTCGGGTAAGCACGGAAGGCGTCGTCCGTCTGAAGGCGTCATCGGACTTGCCGATGTTGGCCGGACGGGAAGAACTGTTCGACGTCGCGCCGACATGGAATCTCGTGCCGCACGCAACGAAAGCGAGCGACTTGCCTCACGAGATGGGCTCGGCGGGCCCGATGGACGCGTGGCTGCACGCGGTGCTCCGGGGCGTAACCGCGGACGGTCGGGAGATCGCCGCGCCCGTCGTCGTCTGGGACAACGCGGGAGGAGATTTCGCCGGCGGGCGCTGGCTGTTCGTGAACGGGCCGATCGGCGTTAGGTTCTGGGAACGGGGCGGAGCCGAGGCGCTCGCGGAATGGGCGGCGGCATGCGGCAGAGGGATGACGGACATCTGGCTGAAGCCGGGCTACGCGTCCTACGAGCCGGGCGAGCGGGCGATGCTGACGCTGCAGACGCAAGCGCTGGGCGCGGGAGCCGCCGGCGAATGGACGTTCCGCCTGTCGGCGAAGCGCGAGGACGAGACGACGCCTTGTTGGACGGCAGAACTCGAGATTCGCGTCGGAAGAGAACTCGACAACCTGCGTCTGCCGATACCGGTCGTTGTCCGCGAAGGATATTACGAAGTGGAGTGTCGGGCGGAATCGAAGGCAGGGGAAATACGTTTGCTTCGCCAAGGCTTCTGGGGCTTCGACGGGAAGCTGCTCGCGGAAGGCGAGCCGATCAAGGCGGGCAGGGATTATTTCGAACGGGACGGCCGGCCGATGCCGGTCGTCGGCATGACGTACATGAGCTCGGACGTCGCCCGCAAGTTCCTGTTCCTGCCTAACGCCGCCGTCTGGCGCCGCGATATGGCGCAGATGAAGAACGCCGGCATCAACTGGATCCGAACCGGCATCTGGACCGCGTACCGCAACGTTATGCAATCGGACGGTCACGCCTCGGAGGAAGCGCTCCGTTCGATCGACGCTTTCTTGCTGACCGCGAAGAAGATCGGCTTGCAAGTGACGTTCACGTTCTTCTCGTTCACGCCGGAGACATGGGAAGGGGAGCACCCTTATCTCGATCCGCGCAGCGTGGAAGCCCAGAAACGGTTCGTTCGGTCGATCGCATCGAGGTACCCGAAGGCGACGAACGTCGATTGGGATTTGATTAACGAGCCTTCGTTCACCGATCCGGCCCGCATTTTTTCCGTCGGTCCCCGTCCGAGCGGCAAGCGCTTCGAGCGCAAGGCGTTCTCGTCCTGGTTGGAACGGCGGCACGGAAGCGTCGCGACGCTTCAGGACCGGTGGAACATGACGCCGTCGGAATTGCCGGACTTCGGTTCGGCCGTGCCGCCCGAAGCTTCCGAGATCAACTTCGACATCATGGACATGAGAGACGGCAAGAGGGGGACGCGTTGGCTCGATTACTGCTTATTCTCGATGGACATGTTCAACCGATGGGCATCGGAGCTGTCGGCGGCGATCAAGTCGGCATGTCCCGGACATCTGGTGGCCGTCGGCCAAGACGAAGGGCTGAAGGACCAGCGTCCGACGCCCCTGTTCTACGAAGAAGCATCCGATTATACGACGGTCCATTCGTGGTGGCAGAACGACAATCTCGTCTGGGACGGCATCTTCACGAAGAGTCCGGATAAACCGAATCTCGTGCAGGAAACGGGCATCATGTACGTCGAGACCGCGGAAGGGCGCGCGAAACGTTCGGAAGAGGAGCTGTATCGCCTCCTGGAGCGCAAGTACGCCTACGCGTTCGCGACGGGCGGCGCGGGCGCCGTCCAATGGATCTGGAATACGAACGCGTACATGGATAACGCGAACGAGTCGCATATCGGCGCCCTTCGCGCCGACGGGACGGAGAAGCCGGAAGCGCTCGTGTCTTACGACTTCGGCAGGTTTATCGGAGAAATCCGGGATCTGTTCGCGGAACGCCGGCTGGAAGACGTCGCCGTCGTCTTCCCTTACGCCAACGATTTCTCGAACCGGCGGTTCGCTTACGAAGCGACGACGAAGCTGACCCGCGCGTTAAGCTACGGGCTGAAGACGCCGTTCCGCGCGGTATCTCCTTACAAGCTCGGCGTCCTGAAGCGGAATCCGGCCAAGCTGATCGCTTTGCCGTCTCCGTATAACGTGGAAGAGGAAACGCTGCGGGAGCTGCTGGCCATCGCGGAGACGACCGGCGCGACGCTGCTCGTCACAGGTCCGCTCGGCATCGACGAATATTGGCGGTGGACGGACCGGTTCAAGGAGCTGGCCGGAAGCCGCAGACTCGTCAACGCGAGTCGGGAAGAACGTCTTGTCATCGGCGAGACGCCGTTCCCGGTGTCGTTCGGCGACAGTAAAATCGCGGAAATCGCGAAGGAGACGCCGACAGGCGGATCGGCATCGCCTTCTCGGGTCGTCGAGATTCCGCTCGGCGCGGGCAGACTCGTCTGGTGTCCGCTACCCGTCGAGCTGAACGAACGAAGCGAAACGATGTTGGCGCTCTACCGCCATGCGCTGGCGCTGTCCGGCTTCCGCGCCGAAATGACTTGGGCGAAGGGCGGCGACGAGCCCGGCGTGTACGGCCGTAAGCTGGCTTTCGGAGAAGGTGCGTTATACGTCTTCGTATCGGAGCAGGCGGAAGCAGCGGACATCGAGATCGAAGATCCGGTTACGGGCCGCCGTTACGCGTTCTCGTTACCGGAGGAGCGGTCGGTGCTGTTCGCGACGAACGCGGCCGGCGAGGTGATCGCCGTCTATCGGCCGGACGAGACGACAATCAATTTCTAATAGAAGTATAGACGGCCGCAATCGCGGTCGTCTTTTCTTTTTCGATCGGAAGTGTAACCGGTGCCGGAATATGGCAATAATAAGCGAATGTCCGTCCACGATAAAGGAGACCCCGATGCTCGAAAACTTCGTGTTGCTCATTGAAATATTGCTGATCAATATCGTGCTTAGCGGCGATAATGCCGTCGTCATCGCGATGGCGAGCCGGAATTTGCCCGAACGGCTCCGCAGTCGCGCCGTCTGGATGGGAGCCTCCGCCGCCGTCGCGCTGCGCATCGCGCTGTCCGTCGCCGCCGTTGCCCTGCTTGACATCCCCGCCGTCCAGATCGTCGGAGGATTGCTGCTGCTCTATATTGCGATCCAATTGCTGCTGGACGGCGGAGAAGACAAGGAAGTGCAAGGCGTCGCTTCGCTCGGCAAGGCGATCGGCATCATTCTCGTATCCGACCTCGTCATGAGCTTGGATAACGTGCTCGCCATCGCGTCCATCGCCCATGGCCACGTGTGGCTGATGGCTACGGGCATCGTGCTAAGCGTTCCGTTGCTCATCTGGGGGAGTCAGCTGATTCTGAAGCTGATCTCCCGGTTTCCCGCCGTCGTATGGATCGGATCCGCGATTCTCGGCTATACGGCCGGAGAGATGCTGTCGGACGTGGACGTCGTCCGGGACAGCCTTCCGAGCTGGGGAGCGTGGGACTACGGATGGCTGCCGGCGTTCACGGCCGCGCTCGTGCTTGTCGTCGCGAGCGGCTGGCGCAAGCTGGCGCACGTCGCGGAAGATCATGCGAGCGGCCAAACGGAAGACGGTAAAAGACTGCGTTAGCGCGGGAGATCGAGTTTTAGCTCGACCCTCGCGACTTTCGGGAGCTAGTCGCTCTTGTTGAGTAACACATAGCTGCCGATGAGGCGACACGGCAGAAGCTCTACGCGGGCTGGGGTCGTGCGGTTATAACGGCGATTGCATTCGCGGAATAACGGCGAAATGATCGACTAATAAGTTAATTTCGGTTGGAGTTCACGGAGAAACCACGATGATGGTTTCCGGGGCGTTTGCCCCGGAGGCGGTTATTGTGGTTTTTTCTTGTTTTCGGCGTCTGATCGTCGGGAGACTCGCTGTTACTCGAAAAAATCGACTAACTCGCGCGTAAAGGGGCGCCGCGGCCGGCAGTTACTCGAAAAAATCGACTAACTCGCGCGTAAAGGGGCGCCTCGGCCGGCAGTTACTCGAAAAAATCGACTAACTCGCGCGTAAAGGGGCGCCTCGGCCGGCAGTTACTCGAAAAAATCCAGTAGCATTGCATTAAAATATC
>NZ_JBHSMH010000067.1:0-28234 GCF_042655365.1 Cohnella suwonensis
ATGAGGGAAAACCTCACGTCCGGTTTGATGAAGGGGGAGCTGGGAAAGTAAAAGGAGGGCTTCCGCCCTCCAATGAAATTTCAGTTCTCTACTCTACGAGAGGAGAAAGCCGGACATGGGACATAGGAGAAGGAAAAGCGGGAGAGCCAGAAGAGCGGGCGTTAGAGCCATCCGCCGACTACGGAAGCTCGATCCGATCGTCGCTGGGCTGGCGGCTTTGATCGTCGTTTTGTCGGTCGCATGGGGGGGCTTATATTGGAAGGAATCTTCGGGACAAAGTCCCGTCGCTTACGCGGAGGCGAACATCGGCGCAAACTATGAGAGGCAAGAAGGCAAGGTCGCAAGCGTTTCGCGGATTGTCTCTTCGTCGATCCCCGTCGCGGGCGCCGAAGCGGATTACGTGAAAGCCTACGAGTCGCCGGGCGAATCCAATGCTGGCATCCGGGCGCAGGACGAGGAATATTTGCCGCCGGGCGAGACGACGAGACCGGAAGGGAGAGGGACGAAAGAGGCCAATGCGCCGACGGGCGATCCTCGCGGCAGCCAACAACCGCAATCGGCACTTGACGGCAATGGATCGGAAAGTCCTATCGGAGGATCGACGCAACCTCCGGGCGGGACGGCGGAAGCTTCTCCGGCGCCTAGCGGCGCGGACGACGAATTGCCCGTCGAACCTTCGGCGGAGACGAGTATGAGCCCGGAAGAGAAGTACGGGCAAGAGATGGAGAAGGCGCAAGCGTCGTGCGCGAGCCTGATGAACGGAAAGATGGAGGAGGCGGAAGAGGCGTTGAAGCCTATCGATCGCGGAAATCCGTTCGAGGCGAAAGCTTGGAGCGATACGTGGACGCGGGAGTTGTCCGGGGCCGAAGCTTCGTGCGACGAATCGTTCGCCGCCTTAACCGAACGGGCAATGGGAGAATCGGTCTCCCAAGGGATAATCGACGAATGGACGTTGGCGTACGAGGCGAGGAAGAAGGAGCTTCAAGCGGATTCTCAGGCGAAGCTTCAGCGGTTATTGAAAGGGTGAATCGTCTTTCTTAGGGGCCGCGCGTCCCTGCAAGACGCGTTCGAGCAGATTGCGGATCAAATCCAGGTCGTCCTGCTCCAAGGGGACGCCGTCCCAATGAAGACGTTCGTGGTTCAAATATTCTTTAGCGTTATGATTCGGTTCGATCGGCATCTCCGGATAATCGGTCAGCCCGAGCAAATAATCCGCCGACGTTCGCAGCTTTCTGGATATCGTCTGGATCGACTCGATCGTCGGCTGCCGGTAACCGGATTCGTATCCCGCGTACGTGCTTTTCGCGACGCCGACGGAATCCGCGACTTCCTGCATCGTTAATTTTCTCTTTTTTCTCATTTGCTTTAACCGCTTGGCGAACATGTCCAACCCTCCGCAACCCCGATAAACCCACGCATAATTATAGCATGATTACCAATTACTTGCACCCGAACGGCCGCGTCCGCTCCGGAACTTTATGTTATCATATAGACGTTCGAAACTGCGGATAGGTTTGACCGGAAAGGAAAATCCACGTTGCTGCCCAAGTATGCGACCGTACGCACGTACGGATCGGAAGAAATCGTCATCAAGAAATCCCGATTCATCGGACACGCGAAGCCGGTAACCTCCGAAGAGGAAGCCGTCGCCTTCATAGAAGCCATCAAGAAAGAGCATTGGAACGCCACCCACAATTGCTCCGCCTACCTGATCGGAGAGAGAGACCAGTTCCAGAAGGCGCTCGACGACGGAGAGCCGAGCGGAACGGCCGGCAAACCGATACTCGAGGTGATCAAAAACCGCGGACTGAAAAACGTCGCGGTCGTCGTCACGCGCTATTTCGGCGGCATCATGCTCGGCGCCGGCGGTCTCGTCCGCGCCTATACGGACGGGGCGGTCGCGGGCATCGACGCGGCCGGGCCGATCGTGAACGTGCTGCACCGCGAAGTGATCGCCGACGTCGATTACACGTGGTACGGCAAGCTCGAGAACGAACTCCGGGGCAGGAATTACCGGGTCGGCGAAGTGTCGTTCACCAACCGCGTCCGGGTCGTCTGCCTTCCGGAAGCCGGCGAAGCGGCGAATTTTCGAGCGTGGGTGACCGATCTCACGCAAGGCCAGGCGGTCATCGAGCTCGGGGAAGAGAAGTACTTCGTCGAAGGAGAGTAAGCCCGGCTTACCCTTAGATCGCTTTCATGATGTAAAAGTTGAAAATTATACCATAGAATTATTTCGATTCAATACTCAATTCATTGAGTATTTTTTTTTATGGCCGGAAGTTCATAATTTAGGAAGTAGTTATGAAAGAAAGAGGGTGATCTGATGAATATGGAACTCATACAATCCTTATCGATTTTCGATGATTTTACCGCGAGCGACATCGAGCATACCTCTCAATATATGAGCGAAAAGAAATATATTCAGAACTCGTTTATTTTTATGGAAGGCGATATTGGAGATAAATTATATATTGTTCTGTCGGGAAACGTGGAAATCAACCGGTTTGAACATGGAAAGAAGTGCGTGCTGTCTACCCTCAAGGAAGGCGATATTTTTGGGGAAATGGCATTGTTCGAGGACGGAGAATATCGCTCGGCCAATGCCGAGGTTTTGAATAGAGCAGTTCTTGCAGTCATTGAGAGGCGTAATTTACAAGGCTTGCTTGTAACGAATCCTGGAGTTATTTATAAGCTGCTGGCTACTGTAATCAAACGTCTGCGCAAGGCCAACGATCGAATCCACGACATCACATTCCTGAACGTGCGGGAACGCATATATAAACAACTGCTTTGTCTAGCCGAGGAATATGGGATTAAGCTAAATCAAACGATCATGATTAACCTGCGGTTAACGCATCAGCAACTTGCCGATATGGTAGGCTGCACAAGAGAAATGGTGTCGAAAGTGTTAGCCGAGTTGCAGGCAGATCATATCATCGGAGTCAATAAGAAGCGGATTATCGTGAAAAATAAGCCCTTGTTAATGGATAAAGCAAGTAGTTACGAAGCAAAAGAATCTTAGAGGGTCTTACGTTTATACTCTGATTTACGAGTATATTTCCCTCCTTGGAAATGGCTTATGATGATTTCGTGGCAAGGAACCCCATAGGGGACAAAATTAGGAGGTGTTTATAATAAGAAAAATAATCAAATTAGTTTTGCTAACTGCTGTAGCTTCGGCTATCTTGGTTCTACCGGTGACGGCGAGTGCCGAACCGAGAACGCAAATCGTCGTGGTCGGTCAGGTGCCGCTAGAGATGAAAAATTACTTGGGCGACGTGGATTTACTCCCGGAAGGGGTAGGTACTAGCGATAGAGAGTTGCCTGTAAAATTTAATGTTTACGGTGTGAAATCCATTGAAATCACTGGTCAGCTCAGTCATCTCGTCCAGGCATATACTTGGAAACCGTAATATGATCCCTATAATCTCGGAAAAGTTTTCATCGGTTTCTACTCTCTTGGGGAGGCAGCCACGGCAAGGGTAAAGGTTACGAACAACGTCGGCGAGTGGGGCTATTATATAGTCAACGTGTCGCCGCCGGCGGTCGACCATCACTTGGGTACCGTGACTTTGCATCCAACCCAAAGCGGCCCCGATACATTTGAAACGACTTTGCCGGAATTCTTGCAGCATGATGCGTGGTTAAGCCCCAAGGGACTGTCGAGCCAATGGGTCAAAGCACAAATTACAAATAACGGCTCCAAAATCAAATTCAGCACTTCGTTATTGAGTAAAACAACGGTGCATTGGAAAGTTGTCAACAACAAAGGCGAGTGGGGCTACTATCTCATCAACGTGGATCCGATATGAAATTGCTTGAATCCTGAATAATCACTTAGCAAGGAACCCTTAAAGGGGAAAAATAAGGAGGAGTTTTGAAAATGAAAAACACAATCAAATTTGGCTTAGTAACTGCTGTAGTTTCTGCAATCTTGGCTTTACCGGTATATCATAATCCGCCAATGTTCTTTATCCCTTGATTGTTCCAGTAAAGATATAAACCGGACGTTCACTACGCCCGGTTTATAGGCTTCATTCCAACAACCGCAGCTGAATCGTCATCTCCAAGAGCTGTTGGCGGTTGTGCTTTTTGATTCGAAGCCACTCCAAATAGGGGAACTTGCCTTTGATTAGCTTGGTAATCTTGCATAGCTCGTTGTTGACGGACTGTTCATTGTAGTACAGGAGATCCGCGATTTCGCTGCTGCTTTTGCCTTGTTGAAGAAATCGTAAAATCTCTTTTTGCAGCGTGGTTAACTTTCTTCTCAGCTCCTCTTCATAGGAAGAAGATACTCGTTTCATTAATGCGCCGGCAGAGGAGTGATGCAGGTTTCCCTTGCCTGCCGCAACGCCGCGAATGGAATCCGGGATGTCCCGGTAATGTTCTTTCGTAATATAATTGCTGACGCGCCCGTATGCGATGGCATGGGTCATGACAACCTCCTCGTCCAGCGAGGAGAGAACGATAATCTTCAAGTCAGGCTCCGTTGATTGTAATTCGAAGGCGATTTCCAGTCCGTCATAATTGTTTCCCGTCAGATTAATATCCAAGAGCAAGATGTCAATAGAAGCTTCTCCTACCGCTTTGAGCAGTTGGTGCTTATTAGCGGCAGAACCGGATATAGACAGGTCGGGCTCGCGTGACAGATAATCAACGATGAGTTCGCGAAATAACGGATCGTCGTCGCAGACGAACACTTGAATGGGCTGCATGGTATTCTCGCATTCTCCTTTCCTTGAATATGCACTCCCCGGAATCAAAATGAAATATAATAAATAGATCGGAATTCATGAATAGGGGGCAGGTTATGGAGAATGGGAGCGAACCAAACCTTTCATTGTATGATCGTCTCGGAGGACAAAACGGCATTCAATCGGTTGTGGAAATCTTTTACGGTAAAATCAAGGACGATTCGAGAGTGTCGCATTACTTCCGAAATATCGATTATTCAAAGCTTATAGAGCATCAAACGGTATTCCTCTCTTTTGCAACCGGAGGTCCGGATTATTACACGGGCAGAAGCTTGAAGCAATCTCATGAACACCTGAAGATTACGCCGGCGCATTTTGACGATGTGTTGGGCCATTTGAGCGATTCTCTCATCGAATCAGGGGTGACCGGAAGCGATATTGTTCAGGTTCTTGCTTTGCTGCTTCCGCTGAAAGCCCGAATGACTCTGGATATAAAGAAGTCCTCCGTTTGACAATATACATTGAGATTTTTATTGTCAATATATAGTTGAAATTTCTAGTCGGAAATGACGAGTCTAACCGCGTCAGTTAACGTATATGCGATGTAGGGTTAGTTAGCGGGAGGAATAAATTTGGTATATTCAGCCATCTTGGATCTGTTGCTTGCCGGGTTTCTTTTCCACTTTGGCCCGAAGCAGGAATCTAACAGGTGGGCGGTCCTATTTTTACTTTTTGTTGGTTTGGGTAGTTTTTCCGCCGTGGTTATGCAGACCGAGCTGCGCAGCTTCTTCTTTTTCCTTCTTCAAGCCTGCTCTCCATATGGATTTGTTATGTTCGCGATAACCTATTCCGAAGCTACGACGCGCAGAACCAAGAACGTTCTCGCTTACGCGCTTCTTATTCCTCTATGCGTAACGTTGCTTATTAGCCCGCTGCGTCCGGAAATACAAATCAATTTCAGTCTCATGCTCCTATGGTCGGCTCCTTATTATTTGGGTGGTTGTATACTGCTGATTTCTTCCTATTTAAGGGAGAGGGACCGTGCGAAGAGGAAATATCGACTCATTACGGCCAGCTTCTTTGTTCCGCCTATTCTCGCTATTCTCGTATTTGATCATATTAAAAGAGCTGTTACTCAACATTTTGACGGCTACTTAAACATTTCCATCGTTGTTTGGAGCGCCTTTGCTTTTTTTATCGTTGCCGCCATTCGTTTCGGAGTACTTGGGGTGAGAATAAGGTTCGAGAAACAACTGAATGATCAGAAGGTCAAAGGAATTGCATCCGGTGCCGCTATGTTTAACCACGCAGTGAAAAACCGTATTACCAACATCGACATGCTTACAGGAAAAGTGAAGGAGCTCTTGCCTACCGAACGGAACGATCGAATAGACAATGATATTGAACGGATTCTCACGGAAACCCAACAAGTGATGCATATGGTCAAACGGATTCAGAAGCAAATCGATGACGTGGAGCTTGTGGAAGATACGGCGAACTTAATCGATCTGTTGACGCATGCGCTGCATTCCAATCAATATCTGCTCGAAAGCAAGAGTGTTTCCGTTAGCACGGTTTATTCCGTAAACTATGATATCCTATGCGATAAACTTCATCTGCAGGAAGTGTTCAGCAACATCATCGGCAATGCGGTCGAAGCAGTGGATGAGGAAGGCGGAACGCTTGCTATTCGGATCTATGACAGCAAGGGCGGGGTTCGGATAGACTTTACCGATAACGGAAAAGGAATGTCAAAGAAAGCGGAAGCCCAAATCTTCGATCCGTTCTATTCAACCAAGCAAAGCGATGTGAACTTCGGACTCGGCTTGTCTTATTGTTATCAGATCGCCCAGAAGCATGGCGGGAGCATCAAGGTGTTAAGCAGCGAAGGCGAGGGGTCGACCTTTACCCTTCACTTGCCGAAATATCGTAAAATGTAACCCGTTCACAGAATGGATAGACGTATTCCCTCAATAATAGATTAACGACAATATGATCTTTGTTGTAATCATTGAATGGGGGAACGACGAATGGATAGATTTCACCAATCCGGAAGGCGAATCGTCGCTTTCGTAATGGCATTGGCAATGTTGGTTTCATTCCTGCCGGTATCGGTAGGCGCAACAAGCAATAGCACGTCTTCAGTGAGCACGTACTCGCTTGATTCGCTGTTCGATAAGGCTTTGACGACGATAGCCGATACGCAGGGAGCAGCCGCGGCTCAGTTGTTGACTGCTCAGAGAGATCAAATAACAAGCGATATTCAAGCGCTCACTGCAGCGGGGAATAAGACGGCCGCGAGTCTGAAGAAAGCCGAGCTTCGGAAGTTTAAGGCGAGTGTCGTCGTTAGCGCCTTCGGGCCGGGAGTCGTTACGGATGTTATCGGTTTAGTTGAGACCGCTATACAGAATGCGCAGACCAGAGTCGTAGCCGCCACGGCTGAAGGAAAGAACGTCGTTCAATCGAAGCAGCTAATCATCGATGCGACAACCTTGCTTACGACAGCCAAAGGGGCTTCCGAGCCATCTGATGCCCTTGTTTCCGCTGCGATAGCCGGAAGTTTAATCGATATCATCTGGCAGCTTCTGGGGAAAACAGCGACGGTTGTGACGCCGCAACCCACTGCGACGCCGCAGCCCACTGCGCCGACGCAGACGACGAGCGGAAATCTATGGTCAACGATCGAGCAGCCGCGGGCGTGGGATTATGTGCCGACTACCCCGAGCCAGTCTGCTTGCGGTAGTGCGGGCACTACGTACGAGGTAGGGCCGGGACTGGCATACACTAAGCTTTCCCAGGTTCCGTGGCTCAAGCTTCTGCCTTGCGATACGGTCAATATCCATTGGCAGCCCGAACATTATAAAGAGATCGTGTTCCTCTCCAATCGCGGGGCAGCCAATAAGTTTATTCGCATTACAGGGGTGCCGGGACCGAACGGCGAGCTACCTGTTCTTGATGGCAATGGTGCGACAGCAGCCCCGGGTCTGCCATTCATCAATCCGGTATTCGAGGGGCTCGGACTCTTCGTAGTCAGCGTGCCGCAAGGATATACTTGGGGATATAAGCCGGGTTATTTGGAAATATCCAACCTGGAAATCATCAATGCCAATCAAACAAACAGCTTTACCAATGGTGCCGGGGCAACAACGGCTTGGCAGAAATTCGCCAGCGGAATCTATATCGAGCGTGCGGAGAACGTCGCCATTCTTAACTGCAACATCCATGATAACGGAAACGGCTTATTCCAGAACTCGAAATACGATGAGCAAGGGCAGTCGCGTTATTTGCTAGTTCAAGGCAACTACTTTCATGACAACGGTAATGCAAACAGCGCAAGCGAGCATAACGCCTATACCGAGGGGGTAGGAACTGTTTACCAGTTTAATCGCTTTGAGAATACGAAAAAGGGTTCTTATGGAGATAACATCAAGGATCGTTCGGTTGGTATTACGTTCCGGTATAACTATATCGAAGGCGGGGTACATCTGATTGACCTGCTTGATCCGCAATCGAACAGTAATTGGGAGAAAATTCAGAAAGACGCTTGGGGTAATCTGCTCGTTAATTCCGTCTACATCTACGGGAATGAGTTGGTCATGCGCGTAGGCGGGAATCCAACAGGCTGGCAAAATATATTGGTCCGCTTAGGCGATGGCACGAACGCATGGGGCAACATGAGAAGCGGCAATCTCTATTTCTACAATAATACGGTCGTATCTCAGTATGATTATGATTATTGGCATGTGCCGTTTATCACGCTTTTCGTGATAGCGAACGATGTAGGCAAGCCTACGGTAAAGGCAACGAATAACATTTTCTATGCGGGCTCGGCAACGCCAGGCAGGAAGCCTGCTCCGTTCGCCATGTTCTATCATTATGGGAATGCGGATTTTACGAACAATTGGTTGTCTGACGGATGGATACCGATGGATACGCGTCCGTACCAGTACAATAGCATGATGGGTCCGGCAGTGGCATGGGATGGGACGGGGCTGACGAATACGTTGAGCAACGTTCAGAATGATCCGGGCTTCATAGATGTATGGCACGACAACTTTAATCTTATGGGGAACTCGCCGCTTCTGAATGCCGGCGCAACGCTTGATCCCGAGATCCTCAAGACAGGAAATGCGCCGATCTACGAGTACTTGAATCCGCAAGCCGGGAAGCAACGGATTCAAGATGCGATCTTCGATCTGGGCGCTCAGGAGAATTGATCATTTTGTGAACCCGTTCACAGATTATAAAATCAATCCGCGCTATACTACAGTTATCAAATGGAGGTAATAAAAGATGATGAAAAAAGTAACGTTCGTTTTTGTGCTAACGGCTAGCATTACCGCTTCAATCGCCGGATCTGCTTTTGCAGCAAGCGTGTCCCTACCGGCGGATCAACGTGCTCCTATTATCAAGATTGTTCCGCCGGATCCGTATATCACAATCGTACCGCCGGATCCGTATATCACAATCGTACCACCGGATCCTTATATCCCTATCATCAAGGTTGTCCCACCTGATCCGTATAGAAATTAGATGAACGTACCCCTCATGGTCAAATGCCATGAGGTTTTTTTTGTTTTGTGAACCCGTTCACAGTTTTCAAAATCAAACTCCTCTATACTTGCGAATATCTTGAGTAGAATGGAGTAATAAATGATGAAAAAGCAATTGAGTCGAGTAATGTCCATCATTCTCGCAGCGGTATTATTGATATCGGGAATAATGGTAGCGCCGTCGGATAGTTTGGCAGCGGGAAATCCAGTTGCAGGCATATGGGAAGATGTGGGCTTACCAGGTTTTTCTGAGGGGGTTGCGCCGGATCCATCCTTGTATGTAGACAACGGTACCCCCTATGTGGCTTATCAGGATGGGGCACATGGCAATGCGGTCACGGTCATGAAATATGATGGAAGCTCTTGGTTACCGGTGGGCACCTCCGGTTTTTCGGGAGGGCAGGCAAATGATATCTCCTTGTTCGTAGAAAGCGGCATTCCTTATGTAGCCTACAGCGACATACAAAATGGCGAGAAAGCCACGGTCATGAAGTATGTTGCAAATAGTGACAGTTGGGTGACGGTGGGCAACGGCGGGTTTTCGGGAAATATTGCATGGGGCATTTCTTTGTATGTAGTGAGCGGCAGCCCCAGCACCCCCTATGTGGCTTATATAGATGCGGGAAATAACAATAAAGCCACGGTTATGAAATACGATGGATTCAATTGGGTTCCGGTGGGCAGCGTTGGTTTTTCGGCAAATCAGGCTATTGACCTGATCTTGTATGTAAACGGCGGAACCCCTTATGTGGCTTATTCGGATAACGCTGTTGGAATTGACGGTAAGGCCACTGTCATGATGTATAACGGAAGCAATTGGGTGAATGTGGGCGGTGCCGGGTTTTCTGCAGATGAAGCACGGTATTTGTCTTTATTTGTAGACAATGGGACTCCCTATGTGGCGTATAGAGATGTTGGAAAAAACGGTAAGGCAACGGTCATGAAGTACGATGGAAGCAATTGGGTAAATGTGGGGAATGCCGGTTTTTCGAGTTGGGTCGCTAGCTACGAGTCCTTATATATAGACAACGGTACCCCTTATGTGGCGTATCAAGATAACGATAATGGATTAAAAGCTACGGTTATGAAGTATGATGGAAGCAATTGGGTGCCGATGGGCGACGTAGGGTTTTCGGCAAGTAAAGCAACTAATACGTCCTTGTTTGTAAGCAACGGCGTTCTTTATGTAGCCTATCAGGATTTTGGGAATGGCAATCAAGCAACGGTAAAGAAATTTGTTCCATCAGGGCCGACCTTGACAGCAGATACGACGAATAATGACTATACAAATGCGATTGACATTACGTTCACGGATGATCCGGTTTGGCGCGCAGCCATCACGGAGGTCTATCATTACGGAGTCTTACTGTCGGCGGTAACGGATTACACCATCAGCGCCGGTAAGATCACGATCAATGCAGGTGTGCTGGAAGTAGATAGCAGCACTTCTATCACCGTAAAGGCAACCGGATATAGCGATAACGAGGTTCAACAGATTATAACGGGTAAAGCACCCCCGAGCTTAACAGCGGATACGACGAACAATGATACGGCGAGTGCCATTGATATCACGTTCGCAGATGATCCGGCTTGGCGTGGAGCCATTAAGAGTGTGCTTATTGTAGGGATTAAAACACTGACGCCATTAACAGATTATTCCGTTAGCGCTGGGAAGATCACGATTCATGCAGGCGTGTTGGCGGCAGGCAGCCATTCCGTCATTGTAATGGCAACTGGGTATTACCATACATTTATTACACAGTCTATAGCGGGTAATGCACCGCCGAGCCTGACAGCAGACACGACGAACAATGATACGGCGAATGATATTGAAATCACGTTCACAGACGATCCAACGTGGCGCGGAGTCATCACGGGAGTCTATGATGATACGGTAAAGTTGGCGGCGGGAAAGGCTTACACCATTAGCCCTCAAGGGAAGATCACGATCAACGCAGGCGTGCTGCCGGCAGGCAACCATACGATCAAGGTAACGGCAACCGATTATAGCGATGCAATGGTGAGCCAGACTATAAATACACCCTATTCTCCGCCGAGTGGTAACGGCCCTATAATAACACCTGTAGAAACACCTGTAGAAACACCTGTAGAAACACCAGTAGAAACACCGCCAACGACTCCACCAACGATACCGCCAGGTGATGGGGAGGCCATTAACTTTAGCGATATCTCTGGGCACTGGGCGGAAGCAAACATCAAGCAAGCGGTGAGCAGCGGAATCGTTAAAGGTTATCCAGATGGCACGTTTAAACCGAATCATACCGTGAATCGTGCGGAATTTGCGGTCATGCTGATGAATATGATGAAGCCGCAGGAAGCAGGAGCGGAGTTGACTTTCAAGGATGCGGCGAAGATCGGAGCCTGGGCGAAGAAAGCAGTCGCGCAAGCGGTGGAAGCGGGCATTGTTAAAGGCTATAGTGACGGCTCTTTCCGTCCAGATGCAGAAATCACGCGTGCCGAGATGGCAGCGATGATCGCAAACGCTTTGGGTCAACCTATCGAGTCCAATACCGTAACCGGCTTCGCAGACGACAAGGACATTCCCGCGTGGGCGAAAGACGCAGTGGCAGCAATGAAGAAGCTTGGCCTTGTAGAAGGCAAGGGCGCCAACACATTCGATCCTAATGGCAAAACCACAAGAGCAGAGGCTGTAACGGTTCTGCTGAAAATGTTGGCGCTAAAGAGCAAGTAAAGTAAAGATCGTCAGTCCGAACTGATTAAATATCTAGATAATTAGGGTTATCCTGACGGCAGCGGTACCGACAACGGCCAGGGTGCGAAATTGGAGCAGATGGGGATACATTTGCCCGGATGGGGTCGGAACGACGGCGATTCGAATGATGGCTCAAGTATTTCCAGCAGCGGAATCCGCAGCCACGAAGCCATCGGCAGCGGGTATTCCGGTAACACGACTGATGATACTGGCTGGGGGGGGGCTCGACCATCTTCCCATGGCGAATGGCAACTGAACATTGCGCATAGATCGATTCGTAACCCCTATGGTCTCGGTCTCGGACCATGGGGGGTTATGTGTTTATCTGGTTTTGTGAACCCGTTCACAGAATTTGTTAACTAACTCCTCTATGATTAAGGATAATATTTTAATTCGGAGGATAAAAATGGTAAAAAATCGAAGGAACAAATGGACGGTTATCTTATTGATCGTTTGCATGATGTTTTCGTCTATCAGCTTCGCTAATGCAGCGGAGTCTGCTAAGTCGGATGTGAAAGGGCATTGGGCGGAAAGCCAGTTGAACAATTGGTTGGAAAAGGGCCTTATCAAAGGTTACGCGGACGGCACTGTGAAGCCGGATCATCCGGTTACGCGTGCGGAATTGATATCGCTCGTTAACCGTGCTTTCGGATTGACGGAGAAAGCGGATGTGATTTTCAGCGACATCCAATCGAACTATTGGGCATACGGCGATGTGGGGATAGCCATTAAAGCCGATTATATCAAGGGCAACTCCGACGGTACCTTTGCGCCGGGCAATAAGACGAGCAGACAAGAGGTAGCCGTCATCATCGCAAGACTGTTGAAGCTGCAGGCGGATAGTCAGAACGCTGTGATTTTCAGCGATGCGGATCGCTTTGCTTCTTGGAGCAAAGAGGCTATTGGCTCGGTAGCAGCCAAGAAAATCATGCAGGGCTATGAGGATCAGACCTTTAAACCTGAAGCGCAGATCACGCGTGCGGAAGCGGTGGTTACATTGGATCGTGCTTTGCAAGCTTTGCAATCGCAAACGGAAACACAGAAAAACGCTTATAACGCTGCTGGAACCTACGGACCGGTAAGCGGAGCGGAAACCATTAACGGCGATGTTGCGGTTAATGTCCCCGGTGTCACCTTGCAGAACATGGTCATTAACGGAAATCTGCTTCTCGCGGAAGGAATCGGCAGCGGCGACGCTTTCTTGAAGAACGTTACGGTCAAAGGCACGACGACGGTTCAAGGCGGCGGCGACCATAGTATTCATTTTGAGAATGGTATCTTCGGCAAGGTCATCGTGGATAAGAAGGACGGTACGGTGCGTCTTGTATTGGAAGGAACAACGATCATTGAACAACTCGACATCAAGTCTCCGGTCAATCTTGAACTGGGTAAAGACAGCAACATCGGTACGCTTATTATTGATGCGTTATTAAAGACGTTAGGACAAGGCACAATCGAGAAAGCGATCATTGGCGACGAAGGCAAAGGTTCGACTTTCGAGAAGCAGCCTCAGAAGCTGGAAGGGCCAGGTGCGACAACAACGCCAACAGCAGGCGGTGGCGGTGGAATGGGCAGTGGTAATGGACCAACAACGATTACTTCTGTTACAACCTCGACAGCAATCGCGGAAATCAAAGTAGACAACGGCACAAAGTTGTTATCTGTGCTTAGCGGATTGCCGACAACCGTACAGATTACTTTAAGCGATGGTACGACCCCGATAGTTAACGTAACTTGGAATGGAGGTACACCCGCCTACAACGGATACAAAGGGGGAACGTACGCATTTAGCGGAACGCTGTCCGTGCCCGGCGGAGTAAGCAATCCGAGCAATATCCAAGCAAAGGCAAACGTTATTGTAGCAAATGCATTGCCGCAATTAGTGTCAACGACAATCGTAACAGACGTAGTATCGTCTTTCTCTAA
Source organism: Cohnella suwonensis (assembly GCF_042655365.1). Lineage (NCBI taxonomy): Bacteria > Bacillati > Bacillota > Bacilli > Caryophanales > Paenibacillaceae > Cohnella > Cohnella suwonensis. Next base: position 13,908 of record NZ_JBHSMH010000067.1, read on the forward strand.
TATCCAAATTTCGAATGGCACATCCTTGTTATCCGTTCTTAACGGATTGCCGACAACCATGCAGATTAAACTAAGCGATGGTACGAATCCGACCGTTAATATAAATTGGGACGGAGGATCACCTGTATACGACGGAAATAAAGATGGAATTTATGTATTCTCCGGAACGCCGATTATACCAAGCGATGTAAGCAATCCGAGCAACGTCCAAGCAAAGATAAACGTTATTGTAGCAAACGTATTGCCAGGACCAGTATCAACGACAATCGTATCAAACGGAGTGTCGGCTATCTCTGATATCCAAGTTCCAAACAGTACATCTCTGCTATCTGTGCTTAGCGGATTGCCGACAACCGTACAGATTACATTAAGCGATGGTACGAACCCGACCGTTAACGTAACTTGGAATGGAGGTACACCCGCCTACAACGGATACAAAGGGGGAACGTATGCATTTAGCGGAACGTTGGCCGTGCCCGGCGGAGTAAGCAATCCAAGCAATGTCCAAGCAAAGGCAAACGTTATCGTAGCAAATGGATTGCCGCAATTAGTGTCAACGATAATCGTGACAGACGTAGTATCGTCTTTCTCTAATATCCAAATTTCGAATGGCACATCCTTGTTATCCGTTCTTAACGGATTGCCGACAACGATGCAGATTAAATTAAGCGATGGCACGAATCCGACCGTTAATATTAATTGGGACGGAGGATCACCTGTATACGATGGGAATAAAGATGGAATTTATGAATTCTCCGGAACGCCGATCATACCAAGCGATGTAAGCAATCCGAGCAACGTCCAAGCAAAAATAAATGTAATTATTGGACCGATGCCGTAAAGAGCGCATTTGCGATCTTTGGTCGAATTTGCAGATAGAAATTCATAACCCCTTTGGTTAAATCAGGCCATAGGGGTTTTGTGTCGTTTTTTCTTGTTTTGTGAACCCGTTCACATTTTTTAAGGTCGTACTCCTTTACGCTTATTTGATAACAAGAGTTTGGGAGGATATTTCATGAAAACCATGGGTATCAGAAAATGGACGATCATCCTGTTGGTCTTTAGCATGATGTTTTCGTCTTTCGGCTTCGTTTCCGCAGCGGAGTCCGCTCAGTCGGATGTGAAAGGCCATTGGGCGGAAAAACAACTGAACCAATGGTTGGAAAAGGGTCTGATAAAAGGATACGCAGACGGCACGGTGAAGCCGGAAAACCCGGTTACGCGTGCGGAATTGATTGCGCTCATCAATCGTGCGTTTGGATTTACGGAAAAGGCGGATGTCCATTTTAGCGATATCGCCACTGGAAATTGGGTCTACGATGAGGCGGCGAAAGCCGTGAAAGCCGGCTACATGAAGGGCAACTCCGACGGTACGTTCGGGGGAAATCAAAAAGCGAGCAGACAAGAAGTCGCCGCGATCATCGCCAGATTGTTAAATTTGCAAGGCGACGAAGCTGCTGCCAATACCTTCACGGATGCAGCCAAGTTCGCGCCATGGAGCAAAGCGGCTATCGGCGCGGCAGTTTCCAAGAAATTGATGCAGGGTTACGGGGATCAAACCTTCCGTCCGGACAAATCCATTACGCGAGCGGAAGCGGTTGTCGCATTGGATCACGCGTTGCAAGCGAAGGCGGAGCCTCAGATTAGCGCATATAACGCCGCTGGAACCTATGGGCCGGCAACCGGGACCCAAACCGTAAGCGGCGACGTTGCGGTTAATGTCCCGGGTGTCACGCTGCAGAACATGGTCATTAACGGAAACCTGTTGCTTGCGGCGGGTATCGGCAGCGGCGACGCTTTCTTGAAGAACGTTACGGTCAATGGCACGACGACCGTTCAAGGCGGCGGCGAGCACAGCATCCATTTCGAGAATTCCGTGATCGTCAACATCATCGTAGATAAGAAGGACGGCAAGGTGCGTATCGTTGTTGAAGGCTCAACGACGATCGAGCAAGCAACGATCAATTCCGAGACCCAGCTCGAGCTCGGTAAAGACACCAAAATCAGCACTCTGATTGCCAATACGATTCTTAAGACGCTAGGACAAGGCTTCATCGATAAAGCAATCATCAGCGTCGAAGGCAAAGATTCAACCTTCGAGAAGCAGCCTGAGAAACTGGAGGGTTCAGGGGCGCCCGCGACGGCACCGGGCGTTGGCGGCGGGAATACCAACGCCGGTAACAACAATAACAACAACGCTAATATTCCAACACCCATAGTCAGCGTTGCGGAAGTTGTCAGCAATGTAGCTGTTGGAACGCAGCTGGAGTCCATCGGTTTGCCATCTATCGTTCAAGTTACTTTAAACGATGGTTCAACCAAATCGAACAGTGTAGCCTTCTGGGACGAAGGTACCCCATCATACGATGGAAACACGGCAGGAACGTATATTTTCTCCGGCACGCTGACCTTCCCAAGCGGAGTAACTAATCCGAACAACATTAAGGCAACGGCAACCGTGCATGTTGCTCAACCGCATGCGCCGTCATTGGCGGAAACTCACGGAGCTGGCACTGTACCGGGATCAATTCAAATAACGGCAGCCGTAGGCGCGGGTAACCACCTAGTCATTCAAATATTAGGAGGGCCTGCGTCAACGCCAAGTATAGGGGATGCTGTTCCGACGATTTCGGTCATTGACCCGTATACTTCGGGTGACGATATTACAGGTATGGATCCGATAGACAGAAAATATGTTGCGCTGTTCGAATCGGATCCTACAAACAAAGTGGTCAGATTCAAATTGATTACATTAACTTTTGCGGATATTAATCCAATACCTGCTCTGAATATTGCAGGAGCAGGTATGGCACCAGGTGCTTTGGGCGATACGACAACGATACCTTCATATCCTGGGGCAATTACAAGTCATCTTGTTGTCAAAGTATCTTCGTTACCCACATCGACTCCGAATATGGGAGACGATGTGCCGACAGGCGAGGGAGTGATCAATCCCTATACGCTTGGCGAAGATATCGATGGTGCTGCAGTTGGAGGATATGTAGCTCTGTATTATACGATCGCAGGTAAAATAACCCACTTCAAGGATATTCAATTGGTCTCCGGTAATATCAATACGACATCGGTGCCCTCGATAGCAGCGACGGCATCAGCCGGTTCGGCTTCAGGAACCTCAAAACTATCGGTGCCTATCCTAGCTGGCGCTAATCATTACGTCTTAGTGGCTCTATCAAGTACGATACTCACTCCGAGCGTAGGCGATGTTCTTCTAGGTATGGTTGGGGGAATCGATCCTTACGCATCGGGCACGAATTTTTATGCGAACGGCGCGTATAAATATGTGCACCTCTATGAATTAGATAGCAGCAGCAAGGTCGTTAAATTCAAGCTTATAAAATTAAAGTCGACAGAAATAAAGCCTATACCTGTTGGATCGAATGCACCGGATATAGATGTGATGACGGTACCAGGCTCGGAGGAGGGAACCACTTCCGTAGTAGGAGTGCCCTTCGTCGCTGGAAACCACTTTGCTATAAAGGTTGCGAAAACAACGGTGACGGCTAACGTAGGAGACTCTTTACCAACGGATGCGACTGTTACCAATCCTTATATTTCGGGTACCAACATCTCAGGGATGGATATACTAACGAACAAAATCATCACTGTATACGAGGTAGACGCATCCAATAAAGTAGCCGGATATAGAAACCTTACCCTTAACGCAGGCGATATCGCAGAGCAGACCTCTCTTCCTTCTTTGTTTGCGACTGTTGCGCCGGGCAGCGAGGCTGGAACAACTTCGGTATCGGATACGATAAATCCGTTGAATCATCTTGTCGTAAAAGTATCGTCTTCCTCTATATTAACACCAGGTGTAGGTGCGACTATTGCTTCACAAGGGGTAACGGTTCCCTATACTTCAGGCGGTAATATTGCCGGCGTTGATCCGATAACGAACAAATTCGTAGCCGTATACGAAGTGAATTCCAATGGGTTAATCGTATCTTTTCAGTTGGTTATATTAGCTCCTCTTGACATTAACGGAAATTGGGTTCCGCTATCTATCGCGGCAACGGCTCCCGGATCCGTTAGAGGATCTACTAGGGTCACTGGCATATTTGGCCAAGCCAATCATCTGACGATAGGGCTCTCGAACAGCCCCATAATCACACCGGTTAAGGGAGATCTTGCACCGTTAAATACCAACCCGGATAAGGCTGTATTAGAGAACTATATTCAAGGCTTCGACATCCCATTCGTGGATGCGACAACAAACAAATATCTGGGCATTTATGAAGTAGATAGCTCCAATAAAGTGGTTTCATTCAAGTTAATCACTTTAGTTGCTTCTGTAATTAACTCTAATGGAACGGTACCGGAAATGACGGCTTCTTTTGAACAAGGAGGCGCAGTGGGATCGACGAAAATAATAGCGGACACTTCGATATGGAATCATATCAATCATCTGGTGGTAAAGTCGTGGGGTGGGCTTCCAGCGATCGGAATAAAGGTTGGAGATGCTGCGCCTACGGGAGCAGGGGTTATCAATCCGTATATGAATGGTGACATAACATCGGGTGTTGTTGTAGGTAATTATGTCACCGTTTATGAGGTCAATGCCGATGGTTATATTGTTCAGTTTAAGACACTCCCACTGGAACAAATCGACATTAAATCAAGTACCTCCGCTATCGTTTCTACGAATAAATTGGTTGAGTCTTCGTTAAACAATGGAACCCTAGTGAGTGGGGATATCATTGTGACAGCCCCAACTGGCGTAACGTTTAACTCAGGAATCTCAGCAGCAGATATAGGTATATCTCTCGTCAATGATGCTTCAATCATTGGTGCTTCAATCATTACTATGGGATATAATTTCACTGTAGCATACGTTAACGATAATCAAATTAAAGTAACGATTATAGTTCCAGTTCCAGCAACATCTCACACCGCGAATAACAGCTTTGACTTTGTCATTGAGGGTGCAGGCAGCACTTATTCAACGGGCAGGATTCATGTAATCTTTAATGACTAGTCTGTACCGAATATGAATCTTATAGAAATGAAAGAATGAAGCGGAGATTACCCCTATGGTCCGATGACTATGGGGGTCTTTTGTCGCTTTTTCTCGTTTTGTGAACCCGTTCACAGTTTATATCATCCAACTCCTCTATGATTGCGGATATCAGGTATTTTGGGAGGATAAAAAATGATTGCAAATGGTATAAAAAAATGGACGATCATCCTGTTGGTCTTTAGCATGATGTTTGCGTCTTTCGGCCTCGCTTCCGCAGCGGAGTCCGCTCAGTCGGATGTGAAAGGCCATTGGGCGGAAAAACAGCTGAACCAATGGTTGGAAAAGGGTCTTATCCAAGGGTATTCAGACGGCACGGTGAAGCCGGACAAACCGGTTACGCGCGCGGAATTGATATCGCTCATCAACCGGGCTTTCGGATTTACGGAGAAGGCGGATGTCCATTTCAGCGATATCGCTACTGGGAATTGGGTCTACGATGAGGCGGCGAAAGCCGTGAAGGCCGGCTACATGAAGGGCAACTCCGACGGTACGTTCGGGGGAAATCAAAAAGCGAGCAGACAAGAAGTCGCCGCGATCATCGCCAGATTGTTAAATTTGCAAGGCGACGAAGCTGCTGCCAACGCCTTCACGGATGCAGCCAAGTTCGCGCCATGGAGCAAAGCGGCTATCGGCGCAGCAGTGTCCAAGAAGTTGATGCAGGGTTACGGGGATCAATCCTTCCGTCCGGAAAAATCCATTACGCGAGCGGAAGCGGTTGTCGCATTGGATCACGCGTTGCAAGCGAAGGCGGAGACTCAGATTAGCGCTTATAACGCAGCAGGAACCTATGGCCCGGCAACCGGGACCCAAACCGTAAGCGGCGACGTTGCGGTTAATGTCCCGGGTGTCACGCTGCAGAACATGGTTATTAACGGAAACCTGCTGCTTGCGGCGGGCATCGGCAGCGGCGACGCTTTCTTGAAGAACGTTACGGTCAAGGGCACGACGACCGTTCAAGGCGGCGGCGAGCACAGCATCCATTTCGAGAACTCCATGATCGTTAACATCATCGTGGATAAGAAGGACGGCAAGGTGCGTATCGTAGTGGAGGGTTCAACGACAATCGACCAAGCAACGATCAATTCCGAGACCCAACTGGAGCTGGATAAAGACACCAGAATCGGTACTCTGATTGCCAATACGATTCTTAAGACGCTAGGACAAGGCTTCATCGATAAAGCAATCATTAGTATCGAAGGCAAAGATTCAACGTTCGAGAAGAAGCCTGAGGAACTTGAAGGGCCAGGTACGACAACAACACCAACACCAACAACAACCCCAACAACAACCCCAACAACAACCCCAACGACAGGCGGCGGTGGCGGTGGGGGTAGCGGTAGTGGTAATGATTTACCTTCGCTAAGCAGCGCAAAAGATATCACGGCTTTCAGTTTCCCGCAGCAAGCCGGAGCGGCAACGATTGATTCGATTGCCCACACCGTGGATATTCAAGTCATAAACGGAACCAACTTGAACGGTCTAGTAGCGAGCTTCTCTTTATCGACTGGGGCAACGGCAACAGTAGGCGCAGTCGTTCAAACCAGTGGAACGACGTCCAATGATTTCAGTAACGCAGTATCTTATACTGTGACAGCGCAAGATAACAGCACGCAGAACTGGACGGTAAACGTAAGTGTAGCGGCGGCGCTAAGTAGCGCGAAAGATATCACGGCTTTCAGTTTCGCGGCACAGACTGGAGCAGCAACGATTGATTCGAATGCCCGCACCGTGGATATTCAAGTAGCTAACGGGACCAACTTGAACGGTCTGGTAGCGAGCTTCACATTATCGGCAGGGGCAACGGCAACAGTAGGCGCAGTCGCTCAAACCAGCGGAAAGACGGCTAATGATTTCAGCAACGGATCAGTAACTTATACCGTAACAGCGGAAGATAACACCACGCAGAACTGGACGGTTATTGTAACCGTAACGACGCAAAGTTCAGCAGAGGCTGCACTAGCTATCATTAATGCGAATGTAGCGACATTTACTTTGCAGGATTTAGTGAATGCGGGAGTAACGCAAACAAATAATGATTGGATAAGCTACTATCAATCGCAAGTGACTGAAGCCAAAAGCTCAAAGGGTAATAGCGATTTAATGCTATTCGAAGTGCAAGCCGCCATAGATAAAATCAATGCGGATGCGATTAAGGATCCAGCAGCTTCAGTTATTATGCCGGTGGAGCTGTCTAGCAATCAGGTGGCTGGAGATGATAAATTTGCATCAGGGGACGTTATCATTCTTAGCTTCAATGTGAAGTTGAATACGGGTGCGCTTGCTGCTATTCAAGGTGCAGTAGATACTGCACTTGGCAGTAATACCACAGTAACAACAGTTAATAATCAGACATTTACTATTACTGTTGATGCTGATAAGAACATTGACCTTTCTATTTCAAAAAGCGCGTCAATTACCATTGCTGCCGGTTCGGTGTCAAACTATATTGCTCCAACGATTGGGAATTCAGCACCTATTAGCTTTTTAATTGAAGACAGCAATAATATGCCGCCGCAATTGTCTAGCGCGGTTATAGCAAACGCAGGACTATCGATCGAGTTAACCTTCAATAACAATTTATCTGGTTCAGCTGCAGATCATTTAGCGTTTAGCGTATCTGGCATAGCTTCCATGCCAACCGTTACCAACGCTATTGTTTCGGGTGCTACAGTATATTTAACATTATCTAAACCCATTGTATGGACGGATCTTGTACAGGTTAGCTACTTGGCAACAGGTACCAACGATCTGCAGAATGCGACTAACGTCAAGGTACAGAATTTCACCAATGCAGACGTAATCAACAATATGGCGCCACCGGTATTTACTGTCGCGGATACGGCAGGCGCACAACAGATCGAAGTATCCATCAATCGAAATTTATCTGGTTCAACTGGAGATTCTGCAGCGTTTAGCGTATCTGGAATAGCTTCCATGCCAACTATTACCAACGTTGCTGTCTCAGGTAACTTAGTAACTTTAACATTATCTTCACCCATTGTATGGACGGATCATGTGAAGGTTAGTTACATTGCAACAGGTACCAACGATCTGCAGACTACGGATAATGAAAAGGTTCAGAACTTCGCCAATGCAGAAGTAACCAACCATGTACTGCTCCCGGCAGTTATAATAGACGTAACGGCATTGAATGGAACAATTGATATCGAATTGAGTTATGCGCCGAGCATAGATCCGGTAGCGGCAGATTTTACGGCTTCAACGAATATTGTTACGATCGGAGCACAGTCGCAAACGTCAGCGTTGCCGGTTTCCGGTTTTCAATACGACAAAGCCAATAGGAAAGTAACGTTCAACTACTCGTCTACTACTGAACGAACCAATGTCTGGCAGAGTGAGGCGGTAGGGATTACGTATGATGGCGAAACGACATATTCTGGTCAGACTTATTTGGCGCCAGTTACTCCATTAGACACGTTAATTAATTCCGCTCAAACTTTAAAAGCTGATCTATCTTTAAAAGTAGGGACAGCCGAAGGTACGTACGCACAAGCAGACATTGATGTTTTTCAGACTGCAATCGATAAAGCGGTACAGCTAGACCCGAATGCGAATCAAGCATTGAAAGACGCCGCGTCAGACGAATTGGCAGATGCCATTTTCATCATGCAGACCAAGGTAAACACGTTGCTAGATAAATCATTTCTGTTGAAAGCAATTGATTATACGAATCAGGTAATAACTGTTGCTGCATCAAAGGGGCAGTTTAACCTGGAAAAACTGGATCCAGTGATTCAAGAGCTTGCAAATGCGCGTGCGCAAGCGGTTGCCTCAATAAATAGCGGTGGAAGTCAAGTTAATATTAATCAATACAGAACGAGCTTGTACAGTTCAACTGATATATTCAATAGGGATGAAGTAAAACAATTGGATACAGATGGATCCGTGTTGTTCGACAGAGACACATTGGATATTTACTTTGCAGACCCGGTGAATGATACGGATTACAGCGTGAAGTCTAATGTATTTTTGTCCCTGATGGGACATCAGGGCACGACGATCACGTGGACTTCTTCGGATAATAATGTAATTAATGTAATGAACAGTGATCTAACGAAAGGCGTTGTTACCCGTCCATCGTCCGGAAGCTCCGATGCAGCGGTTACCTTAACAGCTACTGTCGCCATTGGTAATATAACCGCTCAAAAATCATTCACTTTGATTGTTAAAGCGTTGCCTTAACAGTACTTGTAACATGCCGGAATTGCGTATAGAACCTTTCTTAACCCCTATGGTCACATCAGACCATAGGGGTTTTGTATGTTTTTCTCATTTTGTGAACTGGTTCACAGTTTTTATAACTAAGCTCCTCTATGATTGCGGATATCATGTATTTTTGGAGGATAAAAATGGCGATAAAAGAAACTAAAAAATGGACGATCATTATGTTGGTCTTTAGCATGATGTTTGCGTCTTTCGGCTTCGTTTCCGCAGCGGAGTCCGCTCAGTCGGATGTGAAAGGCCATTGGGCGGAAAAACAGTTGAACCAATGGCTGGAAAAGGGTCTTATTAAAGGTTACGCGGACGGCACTGTGAAGCCGGATAACCCGGTTACGCGTGCGGAATTGATTGCGCTCATTAATCGTGCGTTTGGATTTACGGAAAAGGCGGATGTCCATTTCAGCGATATCGCCTCCGGAGATTGGGCTTACGATGAGGCGGCGAAAGCCGTAAAAGCCGGCTACATGAAGGGCAACTCCGACGGTACGTTCGGAGGAAATAGGAAAGCGAGCAGACAAGAAGTCGCCGCGATCATTGCCAGATTGTTAAATTTGCAAGGTGACGAAGCGGCTGCCAATGCTTTCTCAGATGCAGCCAAATTCGCGCCATGGAGCAGAGCGGCTATCGGCGCGGCAGTATCCAAGAAATTGATGCAGGGTTACGGGGATCAAACCTTCCGTCCGGAAAAATCCATTACGCGAGCGGAAGCGGTTGTCACATTGGATCGTTCGTTGCAAGCTTTGCAAACGCAAACGGAAACACAGAAAAACGCATATAACGCCGCTGGAACCTACGGCCCGGCAACCGGAACGGAAACCGTTAGCGGCGATGTTGCGGTTAATGTCCCCGGTGTCACCTTGCAGAACATGGTCATTAACGGAAACCTGCTGCTTGCGGCAGGCATCGGCAGCGGCGACGCTTTCTTGAAGAACGTCACGGTTAAAGGTACAACTACCGTTCAAGGCGGCGGCGATCATAGTATTCATTTTGAGAATGGTAAGTTTGTCAAGGTCATCGTGGATAAGAAGGACAGTACGGTGCGTCTTGTATTGGAAGGCACAACGTTCATTGAACAACTCGACATCAATTCTCCGGTTAATCTCGAGATGGGTAAAGACAGCAACATCGGTACGCTTATTATTGATGCGTTATTAAAGATGTTAGGACAAGGCACCATCGAGAAAGCGATCATAAGCGACGATGGCCAAGGTTCAACCTTCGAGAAGCAGCCTCAGAAGCTGGAAGGGTCAGGCGCGCCAACAACGCCATCGTCAGGCGGTGGTGGTGGCGGCGGTAATGTTTTGCCTGCGCTAAGCAGCGCGAAAGATATCACGGCTTTCAGTTTCCCGCAGCAAGCTGGAGCGGCAACGATTGATTCGAATGCCCGCACCGTGGATATTCAAGTCATAAACGGAACCAACTTGAACGGTTTAGTAGCGAGCTTCTCGTTATCGACTGGGGCAACGGCAAAAGTAGGCGCAGTCGTTCAAACCAACGGAACGACGTCCAATGATTTCAGCATCGCAGTAACTTATACCGTAACAGCGCAAGATAACACCACGCAGAACTGGAAGGTAGTTGTATCCATCGAGACAATACCGGCCTTAACGGCAACCGCGAAACAAGGCACAACGCCTGGATATTCGCAATTAACGAATGTAGCGGCAGGTTCAGGAAATCACCTCTATGTACTCCCGAGCGCAAGTATTCTCACCACTCCGAATGTAGGGGAGGCAGCGCCTAACGGGAATGCGGCGGGGCTGAACAATTATGTGGCGGAAACTGAATTCCCGGCTAGCTCATTTGTTAAATATGTACACATCTATGAAGTGGATAGCGCTGGTAAAGTCGTAAAGTTTCAACTTATAACGTTAACACCCGCAGAGATTAAGCCAATTCCAATAGGAGATCAGGCACCAATTGCATCGGCAAATGCAGCACCTGGTTCAGCGCCGGGAACAACTAAAATAATCGCAACGCCTTTCGGTTCCGGAAACCATATCGCAATTGAAATGGGGATTGCTACTGTTGGAATGGTAAATGTTGGCGATTCTTTGCCGACAGGGCTAACTGTATTGAATAACTATATGGGCGAAGAAATTGCAGGGATGGACATTACAACCAACAAATATATCGTGGTGTACGAGGTAGACTATGCAGATAAAGTAGTTGCTTATAATGAGATTGTGCTGACTGCTTTGGACATTACACAGGTAGGATCGCCATTGTTATCGGCAACCGTGCTGCCAGGCACTTCGGCGGGAGCGACATCCGTAACAGCAACAGTTAGCAATCCTCTGAATCATTTGGTCATTTACGGTTCTGATTCTGTTATTGTAGCTCCGAATATAGGGGGTTCCGTACCGAATGGGTCTAATGTGGGTCTCGTATCCCCATATACTTCGGGTGCGGATATCTCATTCATGGATGCAGTAACGAACAAATATCTGGCCGTATATGAGGCGAATAATGGTGGGGCAATAGTTAAGTATCAGTTAATTACGCTGACCTCTGGGGACTTTACGCCTGTTCCAGCTCCCGGCTTTGTTTCAGTAACGCCTTCTGAGGGTAGTGTTGTTGGAACAACAAAGATTGGGGCATTACCCGTAGCTATCTTGCCAAATCATCTGGTAGTCAAAGTATCTTCTGTTATTGTCGCAACGCCCAATATAGGTGATGCTGTTCCGACAGGAGTGGGAGTAACCAATCCATATATTGATGGTATTAATATTACAGCCGTGGATGCATCAATGAATAAATATGTAGCTGTATATGAAGCGGATAGTTCAAATAAAGTCGTAAGGTTTGCGTTAATTACGCTGACCTCTGCAGACATTAAACAGCTTGTCCCAGTGCCGTCGTTGTCAGCTGAAGCAACGCCCGGTACGATAACGGGAACTAAAGTTGCAGCAACGGTAGGTACAGCAGATAACTATCTTACTGTAAAAGTATCGTCTGCCTCTTTACCAACACCAAATGTAGGTGACACAGTACCGATTAGCGGTTCTCAAGGGGTAACGAGTCCCTATACATCGGGTAATGATATTACCGGTGTTGATGCAATAACAAACAAATTTGTAGCCGTCTACGAGTCGAATTCCGTTGGGAAAGTCGTAGCATTCGAGTTAATCACACTAACCGCTGCTAATATCAATGGGAATTTGGCGCCTCTGTTAACTACAGCATCAGCAACTGCTGGAACTGTCGAAGGATCAACTTCGATCACTGCTACAATTGCCGGAGCTAATCATCTGGCGATAAAGTTCTCAAATGAAGCCATAGCGACACCGAATTCGGGTGAAGATGCACCGCTAAATGCCTCTCCCGATTGGTCAGTTTTAGCATCGTATACGCAAGGTTCCGATATCTTATTTGTGGATGATACAACAAACAAATATCTGGGTGTTTATGAAGTAGATAGCTCCAATAAAGTGGTTTCATTCAAATTAATTACTTTGATTGCGTCTGAGATTAAGTCCTATACATCGATACCGTCTATGACCGCTTTTCCGCAACCAGGAGTCGGGATGGGAGCTACGAAAATACAACCAAACCTTACGATGTGGGGTTATTTCAACCATCTGGTCGTGAAAGTATCGTCGGTTTCTATAGCAACTCCGAACGTTGGGGCTTTAGCTCCGACAGGAGCTGGAGTTATTAATCCTTATGGCTTTGGCGATGACATCACAGGCGTGGATGCAACAACGAATAAGTATATCGCTGTTTATGAGGCAAATGCTGCTGGGCTTATTGTTCGATATAAGTTAATCACGCTGGCAGCCCAAGACATCACGCAGATATCATCAGCGATCACAGCTTCTCCATCTACGTTGAGTGAAGCTATAGATAACAATGGAAGTAGCAATGGAAGCTTGACGAGCGGCGTCATTACTGTAACGGCAATTAACGGGGGGACTTTTAATCCCAACATCGCGAAAGCGGATGTAGCTTTAACTCTGCCCAACTCTAGTGCTACAATCAACAATATTTATGGGTATGATTTCACTGTAGCTTTAGTTGACTCTACGCATATTACCGTAACAATAACAGGTGTATCATCCTATCATACTGCTGATGATAGCTTTGACTTTGTCATCACGGTTTTACAGTCCAAAGTAAACGGAGCTGCGAGCGATGTTACAACGAATCCTGTTCATGTAACCTTTAGCTAGTCCGTACTGAATATGGATCTTACTGGAAGGAAAGAATGAAGCGGCGATTACCCCTATGGTCCGATGACCATAGGGGTTTTGTTGTTTTTCTCATTTTGTGAACTCGTTCACAGTTTTAATTATCGTCTTCAGCTATACTTGCGGGTATCAATAGATCGAGGAGGAACAAGTATGGAACAATCATTGTTTGCAAAGTTCGGGGGAGTAGAAGGATTAACTCCAGTGGTAGACGAGTTCTACAAACGCGTTTTGGGGGATGAAACGGTCAATTCTTTTTTTAAGCATACGGATCTGGAGCAGCTGCGAAGACATCAAACCCATTTCCTAAGCTTTGCTTTAGGCGGACCCAATCAATATACGGGTAGATCCATGGAGAAGGCCCATCAGGGCTTAAACCTTCAGCCGGAGCATTTCCAAGCTATCGCGAAGCATCTTCAAGGCACGCTCGAGCACTTCAATATAGGCCAAGAGGATATTGCCAAAGTGTTCGAACTTATCGTTCCATTGGAGAGCAGCATTTTGCATAAGTGATAATCCGTTCATAACAGACTCGAAGAGCCAATCGCATTCAGGCGGTTGGCTCTTTTAGTATGCCCAGCACGGCGTCATCTTTAGGGTGAAAGTCCCGGTGGATAGCAGTTTCCGAGCATTCGAGGCTTAAAAAATAATAAAAGGTTGAATGCCTACTCGTTTTTCGTTGACGGACAAATAAGGTTTCTGGTAAAGTATGAATACCAACTAAGTTAATAGGAATTATTTTATATACTGCTCTAAAAGTGCGAGTTCAAAAAGTTCGGTGATCAGCACCGAGAAGGTTGAAAGAAGCTAGGGAATGAGGATCGGAGCGTAGGCAAACCTACGTGAGAACCGGAAGT
>NZ_JBHSMH010000067.1:28244-106333 GCF_042655365.1 Cohnella suwonensis
AGCTTCCTGATTCACTTCGTGATCATAATCGGACTTTTTGAACAACCTCTTAAAGCTTCGGGAGGTACACGACAACGTGAGTTCCATTTTGCAGGGTCGCTGGTGGGGCTGGGGATTTCGCAGCGCCGTCATGCTTTATTTCGTCGTATTGATCATTTTTCCGATTTTGGGCATCTACGGGCAATCGTTATCCAAAGGCTGGGCCAGCTTCGCTGAAAATATTACGGAGCCGCTCGCATGGAAAGCCGTACTGCTCACCGTTCGAATGGCGATTATCGCCACGGTCGTTAACGTATTCGTCGGCACGATGGCCGCATGGGTGTTGATCCGCTACCGCTTCCCCGGACGGCGACTGCTGAATAGCCTGGTGGATTTGCCTTTCGCGTTGCCGACGGCTGTGGCGGGGCTCATGATTTTGCTGTTGCTCGGCCCCCACAGCTTCGTGGGCGAGCTGGCGGAGAAGCTCGGCTTTACGATCCTGTTCCACCAGCCCGCGATCGTGATCGCGATGGTATTCGTCACGTTCCCGTTCGTGATTCGGGCGGTTCAACCTTTGCTCGAAGAGATGGACGCCGCCGAAGAGGAAGCCGCGTACATGCTCGGCGCTACGAAAGCGAAGACGTTCTGGCGCGTCGTTCTTCCGAACATGCTCCCGGGCATCCTAAGCGGGGCGATGCTCGCATTCTCTAGGGCGCTCGCCGAGTTCGGAGCGGTCGTGCTCGTGGCCGGCAATATTCCGGGCCGTACATTGATCGCCTCTGTGTACATTTTCGGGGAGATCGAGAGCGATAACGCCGTCGGCGCGACCGCCGTCAGCGTGCTTCTCTTAACTTTTTCTTTCGTCATTCTATGGACGGTCAATTACGTTCAGATGAGGAGGAAAAACGGATGAGAAGACTATGGATCGGATTAACGGTCGCCGTGTTCGGTTTGCTGCTCGTCGCTCCTCTCGTCAGGATCGTAGAAGGAGCCTTCAACGAAGGATGGAACGGTTTCTCGGCCGGTCTTTCCCGGCCGGAGACGCTGCACGCATTGTATATGACCGCATTGATCGTCGTCATCGTCACCGCGGTGAACGCCGTGTTCGGCGTTATGCTTTCCTTATATCTCGTTCGAGCGACGTGGTTGGGCCGCAAGCTTAAGCAGTTGCTCAATAGCATCGTCGATTTGCCGTTCGCGGTATCGCCGGTCATCGGCGGACTCATGATCGTGTTGCTTCTCGGACCGGAAACGGCGCTGGGCGCGTTGTTTAACGACGCCGGCATCGACATCTTGTACGCGTTGCCGGGCATGATCATCGCGACTTTGTTCGTGACGTTCCCGCTTATTATCCGAGAAGTCATGCCGGTACTTCAAGAGATCGGAAGCGCTCAGGAAGAAGCGGCTTCGACGCTCGGCGCCGGCGCGTGGACGACGTTCTGGCGCGTGACGTGGCCTTCGATCCGATGGTGCGTCGTCTACGGCGTCGTGCTGACGGTCGCGAGGGCGCTGGGGGAATTCGGCGCCGTGCTCGTCGTCTCCGGCAACATTTTGTTCAAAACGCAAACAGCGACGACGCTTGTGTACCAAGACGTCGAGAACTTTAGCCTGACCTCCGCCAACGCGATAGCGCTCGTACTCGCGGCCGGCTCGGTCACGCTGCTCTTATTCATGGAATGGGCCAAATCGAGAAGGGAAGTGCATTGAGATGCATATCGAAGTCAGCGGATTGAACAAGAAATTCGGCGAGTTTCAAGCAGTCAAGGACGTCAGCTTCGAGATCGAGAAAGGCCAACTGATCGGCCTGCTCGGTCCGAGCGGCGGCGGCAAGACTTCGATCCTTCGTATGCTAGCTGGCCTCGAATCCGTCGATACGGGTGAAATACTGTTCCACGGCAAACGGGTGAACGATCTGCCTCCGCAGGAGCGCGGCATCGGCTTCGTCTTCCAGAACTACGCGCTCTTCAAGCATATGACCGTCGAAGGCAACATCGCTTTCGGGCTCGAAGTGAAGAAGTGGGCGAAGGATAAAATCAAAGCCCGCGTCGCCGAGCTCGTCGAGCTGACGGGACTGTCCGGCTTCGAGAAGCGTTATCCGCACCAATTGTCGGGAGGCCAGCGCCAACGCGTCGCTTTCGCCCGGGCTCTTGCCCCGGAACCGCAATTGCTGCTGCTCGACGAGCCTTTCGCCGCGATCGACGCGAAGATCCGCCACGAGCTGCGTTCATGGCTGCGCGACATGATCGACCGGTTGGGCATTACTTCGATCTTCGTGACGCACGACCAGGACGAAGCGATCGAAGTCGCGGACCAAATCATGATCATCAACAAAGGCCGCCTGGAACAGAAGGGCACGCCTTGGGAAATATATAAAAATCCTCAATCGCCTTTCGTCGCGGGCTTCATCGGCGAATCGACGATCGTGGAAGACGTCGCCTCGCTGCGCGGCTTCGGCGAAGCGTCGGGATGGCCGGGAACGAAGGCGCTCATTCGCCCGGAATACGTGGAGATCGGCAAGCCGTCGGACTTCGAGCTGTTGTCGGCGACGGCCGCCGGACGCGTCCGCCATGTCCATTTTCGCGGAAGCGAATGGCTGGTGGAAGTCGAAGTCGGCGCGACGCGCCTCGTGACGTATCGTTCGCTGGAGAAAGCCATTTTACATCCGGGCGAGGAAGTCCAAGTGTTGATTCACCGCGCTTACTTGTTCAACGATAACGACAGCTGGGTCATGGAGAACAAACTCAAGGAAGACCCGATGCCGGTTCATATTTAAGTGCGTGTTCAAAAAGTTCGGTTTTCAGCACCGAGAAGGTTGGATGAAGCTAGGGAATGAGGATCGGAGCGTAGGCAAACCTACGTGAGAACCGGAAGTCCCGGCTGAATTCAAGATTCGACGTCGAATAGGCTCCCTGTTATGCTTCGTGATCAAAATCGGACTTTTTGAACTACCTATGATTGGCGGAAGCCTACGAAGGCACCGCGGGAGGACAGCGATGAAGGGAAACCGCATGGCCGATGTTGCGAGCAGAAGCGGCCGAATGGGTTGGATAGCGGCAATATTCGTTCTATTGATCGTTAGCGGCTGCGGCAACGGCCAACCGAAATCGAATGAGGCCGGCGCTTCGGCGAAACCGGCGGGCGACGTGACGCTCGTGATCGGGGCTTACTCCGTCGCCAAAGACGCGTTGCAGGAAATCATGCCGGCGTTCAAAGCCGAGTGGAAGAAGAAGACCGGGCAGACGGTCGCGTTCCAAGAGTCGTACGAGGCGTCGGGCACGCAAGCCCGCGCGATCATCGGCGGCTTCGAGGCGGACGTGACGCTGCTCGCGCTCGAAGGGGATATGCGGAAGCTCGCGAAAGCCGGGCTCGTCGACCAAGAGTGGGCGAACAATTCGTACAAGGGCATGGTCACCCGCTCGATCGTCGTGCTCGGCACGCGGTCCGGCAATCCGCTTGGCATTCGGGATTTCGACGATCTGGCGAAGCCGGGCGTAAAGGTGCTGTATCCGAATCCGAAGACGTCCGGCGGCGCGCAATGGGACATAAACGCGATCTACGGCGCGGGCTTGAAGAAGGCCGAGCGGGAGACGGGCGCGAAAGATCCGGCCGCGGCCAAAAAGTTCCTCGAGGACGTCCACCGTAACATCGAGTCGATGGACAAAAGCGGGCGGGCGTCGATGGCGGCGTTCGAATACGGCGTCGGGGACGTCATCGTGACGTACGAGAACGAGCTGTTGGCGCGGATCGCGCAAGGAGTCGCGTACGACATCGTCGTGCCGTCCAGCACGATCCTGATCGAGAATCCGGCGGCGGTCGTGGATCGCAATGCCGATCGTCACGGCGTCCGGGAAGCGGCCGACGCGTTCGTGGCGTACTTGTACTCGAGCGAAGCGCAGAAGCTGTTCGCCAAGCACGGCTTCCGTCCGGTCGAGGAGAAGCTGGCGGCCGAACTGGGCGATAAGTTTCCGCAACCGAAGGATTTGTTCACGATCGACTATCTCGGAGGTTGGGATCAGGTGCGCGATACGCTGTACTCGAAGCGCGGAATCTGGTATCAAGTGCTGGCGGGTCGATAAAAAGAAAAGCCGACGTAGGTGCGCTAGTCACCGCTCGGCTTTTTTTGGTATACTATTCGAATATCGACGGTCGACGAACAGGGAGGACTTTTTTTGACGAAACCAACCAGCATTCGCATCATGCAGTACGTGTCCTACTTCAAAATCGCTATGTTTCTCGTCATTCTCGCGAGCCTCAATTACGGCGAGATCAAAGAGCAAATGAGCTTTTACGTTCCGTTCTTTATTTTCTCTTTGCTATCGATGATTTACTTTATCGTGGCGATCAACAAACGGAAATATTTCCTGTCCATCGTCTTCGCGTTTCTGAATTTTCTGTTCGGGTTTTTCATTAATCCGATACAGTTAATGGCTTCTTTCCTCGTGATGTTGCTCTACTTGCTCAAGCCGACGAGGGATTACTTCCGCGGCGACACGCGGATCACAACGGCGCCCGCGCAGGAATCGACGGAATCCGGCGAAGCGGCCGGGAACGCGGACGGCGATTCGGATGCCGGCGAGGCAGCGGAGGCGGGAGGGAAGCCTGCCGTCGTATTGGCCAAGCCCCAAGGTCAGCCGAAGCTTCGCAAGGATCCCGAGATCAGCGTTCGCGAAGCGACCGCGGAAGACGCGGATACGTTATACTCGCTCATGATGATCGCATTCGAGGAGTACCGGACGGCGATCCCGCCTTCCAGCGCCCTCGAGGAGACGGAAGAAGGCATCGCGCAAGCGCTCAAGGACGGAACGGAGTCCGCCGCGATCCTGTACGAGGACGATACCGCCTCCGCCATGGTGCGGTTCAAGATCGAAGGGGATTCGATCTACTTCTTCCGGTTGTCCGTCATCCCGAGCCGCCGCAGAAGGGGACATGCCCGCAAGCTCGTCCAATGGATCGAGCGGCACGCGGTGTCCAAAGGGCTTAACGTCAGCCGCTGCAAAGTGCGCCAATCGGTTCAGAACAATCTCGTACTGTACCAGAACATGGGGTACGAGATCGTTGACCAGGAACTGGTCGTCCGTCCGCAAGGCACGGTCAAAGCGCTTACGATGGAGAAAAAGCTGGGCGTCTGAACCGTGGCGTGTCGCCTCCAATCGAATGTTGACGAGCATGCTGCCTCAATTAACGATGAATTTCATCGTTCACATAGGTGGTAACGGCGGAATTCGCGGAAACGGATGCGAAAAAAGTGTCGGCTCAAGACTGTTCGTCTTGAGCCGGCACTTTTTTTATAATCGCGTTACGCGTTCAGCACGAACTTGTCCAGCACGTGCTTGACGCCGTCCTCGTTGTTGCCGAGGGTGACGAAGTCGGCGACGGCTTTCAGCGCCGGAACCGCGTTCGCCATCGCGACGCCGAGACCGGCCGCTTCGACCATCTCGTGGTCGTTCATGGCGTCGCCCATCGCGATCGTTTGTTCCATCGGAATGCCGTAATGGGCGGCTAGGAACCGAAGCGCATGGCCTTTCGTGCCTTCGGGATGCATGAACTCGAGATAATTCGGCTTGGACTTGGTCAAGTGGACGCGCCCGCCGAAACGTTCCTTTAATCCGGGCAGCATCGCGTCGAGCTTCGCGGGCTCGTCGATGATCAGCAGCTTCGTCTGCCGGTCGCTGGCGATGATGCGGGAGAAGTCGGACTCGACGAGATATGGAATTTTGGACTGCTTCGCGTAGCCTTTGACCTTGTCGTTGTCTTCGGGGACGTACAGCTTGTCGTCGATGTAGCTTTGCAGGTGCAAGCCGTTCTGTTGGCAGTAGGCGTGTAGCTCCTCGGCGACGTCGACGGGAACGGAGCGCTCGTACAGCACTTCTTCGTCGAGCAAGTTCTTGATCAGCGACCCTTGGTACGTTATGATCGGGACGTTCAGTCCGACCTGGCGGGCGATTCGTTGGGCGGAGTCGAACATCCGGCCGGTAGCGATCGTCAGATGGACGCCTTTCGCGACGGCTTCGGCCATCGCTTGCCGGGTCGCATCGGTCACCGTCAGCTCGTCGGTCAACAGCGTGTCGTCTAAATCCATGGCGATAAGTCGGTAAGTCATCGGTTTGGTTTCTCCCTTTCCGTCTCTGTTTGTCGTTATATTGTACCGTATCCTTGCGGTCGCGTGAAAGGGAATCTCCACCCGGAGAGAAACAAATCATACTTTCGAACCGTCTAATTCGTATGGAATCGAAACCGTTAGCGATCCTCTTCGCAGCCATCGCAACATAACCCGGCACCGGTTCGTTCAATGGTTACATGAAGAAGGAGGTTTTACCCCTATGAACTTACGTTTCAAAGCGACGACAGGAATCATCGCGTTAACGCTCCTGTTGGCGGGCTGCGGATCCAAGTCCGGAGGCGAGGAATCGCCATCCGCGTCGCCATCCCCGTCGCCGTCGGCTTCGCCTTCCGCGTCCTTCCAATTGCCGTCGGAATCGCCTTCCGAATCGCCTAGTGCGGATCCGGGCGTGTCGATCTTGAAAGATTTCGTCCAGCTTGCGTCGCAAGGGCCGGCGGTTGACGAATTATACGGAAAGCTGAAAACCGATATCGGGCAAGTAAAGCCCGAGCAAGCGGATGAAATGATTCGCGAGTTGGAAAAGTATTACGAGTCCGATCTGCCCGTGCTCGAGAAGAAATACGAAGCGGACGACGTGCAGGCCAAGCTCATCGGCCTGAAATGGCCGATCGACGAGAAGCAGGTCGACGGTCTGAAAGACGATTCGCTGAGCAGCCTCGTTCACGGCACGCTGGAAGGCGGCTATAAGCTGGAAACGGCCGAAGGCTTTATTTTCCCCGTCGTGGATTACGGGAAGTTGACGGATTACTCGGCTAAGACGACGGAAGCGATGAGCGCGTATTTGGACGTAAGAGCCGCGGAGTCGGACAACCCTTCCGCAAGCGACGGAGGACTCATCATTTCGCTCGACGAGCTGGCTTCGCGGACGCTCGCCGCCGAAAGCTACGTCGTCGCTTTCCCGGACAGCCCGGAGCGGGAAGCCATCGAGCAGACTTTCGTTAATTATTTGCAAATGTATTTGATCGGCCTCGATAATACGCCGATTTTCGATTGGGAGACGTTCCATCTGTTGCCGGATACGAAGAAGCAATTCGAGCAGACGGTCGCCGACCATGGCGGTACGGTCACCGGGAAGATGACGAAGCAGCTTCTCGACGTGCTCGCCGAAACGAAAGGCGCCGTATTCGTCGAAGGCATAGACGGCATGCAAGAGGACGTGCCGGCGGTTAAGCAATTCCGCGACAAGCTGGAATCCACGGCCAGAGCCCTGTTGCCGACTGGCAAAAAATAAATAAAACGTTTTCCGTCCCTCCGGGCAGGATTTTCTTCGGGCAAAGCGAATATTCTAGTGATAGAAATCGTTTTCCATCAACGATAACCACTTGGAGGGATTTGCAGTGGCAAGAATCGATTTTCCGAAAGATTTCGTCTGGGGAACGGCGACCGCCTCGTACCAGATCGAAGGCGCCTATCAAGTAGACGGACGGGGATTGTCCATTTGGGACACGTTCTCCCATACGCCGGGCAAAGTGTTCAATAACGACAACGGCGATCTCGCGTGCGACAGCTATCACTGTTACGAGGAAGATATCGCGCTGCTGAAGAAACTCGGCGTGAAGGCTTACCGTTTCTCGATCGCGTGGCCCCGCATTTTTCCGCAAGGAACGGGCGAAGTGAACGAGAAAGGCTTGGACTATTACCGTCGCGTCGTCGACGGGCTGATCGCAGCGGGCATCGAGCCGTGCGTGACGCTGTATCACTGGGATTTGCCGCAGGCGCTGCAAGACAAGGGCGGCTGGGACAATCGCGATACGATAGACGCGTTCGTGAAGTACGCCGAAGTCGTGTTCAAGGCGTTCGACGGCAAAATCAAGCAATGGATCACGTTTAACGAAACGTGGTGCGTCTCCTTCCTCTCCAACTACATCGGCGCCCATGCGCCGGGCAACACGGATTTGCAATTGGCCGTTAACGTCGCCCATCACTGCATGGTCGCGCACGGGGAAGCGGTCAAGCTGTTCCGCGAGCTCGGCATCCCAGGCGAGATCGGCACGACGCACAATCTGTACTGGTTCGAGCCGTATTCGACGAAGCCGGAAGACGTGGAAGCCGCTCGTCGCAACCGCGCTTACAACAACGAGTGGTTCATGGAGCCGACGTTCAAGGGCACGTACCCGCAGTTCATGGTCGACTGGTTCAAGACGAAAGGCGCTACCGTGCCGATTCTGCCGGGCGACATGGAGACGATCTCCCAGAAAATAGATTTCATCGGCGTGAACTTCTACAGCGGCGGATTCGGCCGTTACAAGAAGGACGAAGGCTTGTTCGACTGCGAAGAGGTGCAAGTCGGCTTCGACAAAACGTACATGGATTGGAACGTGTACGCGGACGGCTTGTACAAAGTGTTGTCTTGGGCGCACGAAGAGTACGGCGATACGCCGATCTACATTACGGAGAACGGCGCGTGCTACGAGGACGTACTGGCCGAAGATAACCGCGTACACGACGTGCTTCGCACGGAGTACTTCCGCAAGCACTTCATCCAGTGCCATCGCCTGATCGAGTCCGGCGTTCCGCTGAAAGGCTACTTCGCATGGTCGCTGCTCGACAACTTCGAATGGGTGGAAGGCTACCGCAAGCGGTTCGGCATCGTCTACACGAACTACGAGACGTTCGAGCGTCATCCGAAGGACAGCTACTATTTTATCCAAAAAGTGATCGCAGACGGCGGATTGGACGTATAACCCTCGCCGAGCCTGCCGGAGACAACCCGCCTGCTAACCAGCTGAGCAGGTTGTTTTGCCAGCATTTCTAACAACTTAATCGAAACTGGTTACCATATGATCTGAAACTGGTTACGATGAGATCAAAATCCATCGCTCCGCAGTGTTATAATCTTCCTGCCGGTCGGAATATTCTAATCGTGAACGGGAGTGATGATTGATGAAGAAAGCTTTGCTCAAACAGGTTGGACTTTGGATGTTGGCGATGGTGATGCTGTTTGCCTTCGCGGCGACCGCGTTCGCTGCGAGCGAAACTGAGTCGAACAACACCCTGGCGACAGCCAACGCTTACAATTACGGAGAAGGAGCCGGCGGATTCGTTAACGACAGCGATACGGTCGACTATTGGAAAATCAACAATGTGCCCATGGGATCACATATGTTGAACGGGTATTCCGCGATGTCAATGTCCGTGCTCAGCAGCGGCGGCAGCGTTATCGCAACGAAGCCGGTCGGCGTTTCCAGCATTTCGTTCAGCACGGGTTCGACTGGCCCGATCTATGTCGTCGTCAATTATAACCCGGGTAGCGGTATCTATTATTACGGGTATAGTGTAAATTGATAAGTTGTACGGCCGGCGAAAAAGACGGGCATGTGCCGCTTGCGGGCGAGCGCAGCTCGTTTTTTTTATTTTCGGCTCTTTTTCTTGTACAATATAAGCAAACCCCTGCAAGAGAAAGGATACCGTCATGAAAGTCGTTCTCGCGACGTTGAACGCCAAATACATTCACACTTCGCTCGCCTTGAGATATTTGAAAGCTTATGCCAAGGACGAGTTCGAGGTGGAAATCGCCGAATATACGATCAAAGACCCGTCAATGGGCGTCGCCGCCGATTTGTATTCGAAGAATCCCGACGTCATCGGCTTTTCCTGTTATATTTGGAATATCGAAGAGACGATCGTCATCGTCGATATGCTGCGCAAGGTGCTGCCGGACGTGAAGATCATGCTCGGCGGTCCGGAAGTGTCCTACGACACCGAATATTGGATGAACCGGCTGACTTCCGTCGACTTCATCGTCATGGGGGAAGGCGAGGAGACGTTCCGGGATTTGCTTCGCCAGATCGCGGGAGAACGGAAATATCACTTCGTGTTCGGCATGGCCTACCGCGGCAAGGACGGACAAGTCGTCATTAATCCGCCGAGACCGAAGCTCGAATTGAACGCGATCCCGTCCCCTTACCGGTTCGACGAAGATTTGATTCCGATGCGCAACCGCGTCGTTTATTTCGAGACGAGCCGGGGTTGTCCGTTCAGCTGCCAGTTCTGCCTGTCGAGCATCGAGGTCGGCGTCCGTTACTTCGATATCGAATGGGTGAAGGGCGAGATCAAATACTTGATCGACAACGGGGCCAAGCTGATCAAGTTCGTCGACCGGACGTTCAACATCAAGCGCGACTACGCGATGGAAGTGTTCCAGTTCCTCATCGATAACCATAACGGCTGCGTGTTCCAATTCGAGATCACGGCCGACATCATGCGTCCAGAGGTACTCGACTTCCTGGCGGAGAAGGCGCCTCCGGGCATCTTCCGGTTCGAGATCGGCGTGCAATCGACGAACGATCCGACGAATCTCGCCGTGCAACGCCGCCAGAACTTCGCCAAGCTGACGCGCACCGTGGTCAAGGTCAAGGAGAGCGGGAAGATCGACCAGCATCTCGACCTCATCGCCGGCCTTCCGCACGAGGATTACGATACGTTCCGCAAGACGTTCAACGACGTGTTCGCGCTTCGTCCCGAAGAGCTGCAGCTCGGCTTCTTGAAGATGCTGCGGGGAACCGGCCTGCGAATCGACGCCGCGAAGTACGGGTACGTCTACTCGGACCGCGCGCCTTACGAGATGCTCGGCAACGACCTGATGCCTTTCGGCGATATCGTGCGCATCAAGAGGGTCGAAGACGTGCTGGAGAAGTTCTGGAACGCGCACCGGATGGACCGGACGATGGAGTATTTGATCCGCGAGGCTTATCCGTCTCCGTTCGACTTCTTCCAAGCGTTCGGCGATTATTGGGAAGCTCGGGGATGGAGCCGTATCGGCCATCAGCTGGAGGATCTGTTCTCGAGACTGTGGGCGTTCCTGCGGGACGATGCCCGGCCGGAGCTCGATCGCGACGTCGCCCTCGGCTTGCTGAAGATCGACTATTACTTGCAGCACAAGTACAAGCCGCGCAAGCTGTGGTGGGAAGACAACCGGATGGAGAAGAAGGACTGGACGTCCGGGTTGAAATACGCCGCGGCCAAGCTCGGCATGGACGAGCGGGAGCTTCAGAAGAAAGGCACGCTCGACCGGCTTCCGTTCGATTACGGCGCATGGGTGGAAGAAGGCCGCGTCGATCGTTCCAGACCTTCGGTTCTCGTCTTCCTGTACTCGGGAGAAGAATCGGGGCCGCAATTGCTGGCGCTGCCGCAGCCGGACGGGCTGGCGGCAGGCCTTATATCCGAATAGCGAGGTGCATGTAGGATGGTCTATCAAGCGAATACCGAGCGTTACAAGACGATGAAGTACAATCGGGTTGGACGCTCCGGACTGAAAATTCCCGCCGTTTCTTTAGGTTTGTGGCATAATTTCGGCGGCATCGACTCTTTCGAGAACGGGCGGGCGCTTGTCCGGCACGCGTTCGATCTCGGCATTACCCACTTCGACTTGGCGAACAACTACGGTCCGCCTCCCGGTTCGGCGGAAGAAATGTTCGGCCGTCTGCTCGCGACCGACATGAAGCCATACCGTGACGAGATGATCATCTCGTCGAAGGCCGGCTACAACATGTGGGAAGGTCCTTACGGGGATTGGGGCTCGCGCAAATACTTGATCTCCAGCCTCGACCAAAGCCTGAAGCGGATGGGTCTCGACTACGTGGACATCTTCTACCATCACCGTCCGGATCCGGAAACGCCGCTCGAAGAGACGATGACGGCGCTTGATTACGCCGTTCGTTCGGGGAAGGCGCTGTATGTCGGCATCTCGAACTATCGGGCGCCGCAAGCGAAGGAAGCGATTCGCATCCTGAAGGAACTCGGCACGCCGCTGCTCATTCATCAGCCTCGGTACAGCATGTTCGACCGGTGGATCGAAGACGGCTTGCAGGACGTGCTCGAAGAGGGCGGCGTCGGCTCCATCGTGTTCTCTCCGCTGGAGCAAGGCTTGCTGACGAACAAGTATCTCGGCGGCATTCCGAAGGATTCCCGCGCGGCCGGCGCTTCCGTATTCTTGAACGAAGGCAGCATTACGCCCGAGAAAATCGAAAAAGTACGCAAGCTGAACGAACTCGCGTTGTCGCGCGGCCAGTCGCTGGCGCAGATGGCGCTGGCTTGGGTGTTACGCGGCGAAAGAGTAACTAGCGTGTTAGTCGGCGCGAGCAAGACGAGCCAGCTCGACGACAACGTCGACATGCTGAAGCGCCTCGACTTCTCGGCGGACGAGCTGTCCGCGATCGAAGCGATTTTGAAGTAACGATTATCAGTCATAGCACACATCGCTTAAACCCCCGCGTCTACCGGTGCGGGGGTTTAATTGTGCGTGCGCACAGAAAGCCGTATGACTTCACACCCGAAACCGTCTCCTGTATTCGGAGGGGGATACGCCTTTACGGCCGCGGAACAGGCGGCTCAAATAATATCCGCTCTCATAGCCGCATTGTCCGGCGATTTCTTCCAGCGTTTCATACGTATCCGACAGCAGCAAACAAGCTTTCTCCAACCGAAGCTCCGTAAGGAAATCCAACGGGGCGACGCCGAACGCCGACCGGAAACGCCGGGTCAACTGAACGGGCGTCAATGCGAGCGATGAGGCAATAGTTCGCAGGGAGATCGGTCCGAACGCGCTCTTCGCTATCCGTTTTTTTGCTTCCTCCATCAAAGGATCCGTCGTATCGGACAAGACCGCCAGATTACCGGGTGCTTTCGTAGTCGCCAGCAGCCACAGGTCGTTCAGGAAATGCTCAAGCAGTTCCGGTTGAAGGCCCGGCTGACCGATGAACCGGTAAGTCGATCGAACTCTTGCATGGTCTCCGATGTCGAGCCATCCGGATAAGCTTCCTTCGATTTCTCTTTGCGATAGAGAAGCCGCTTCGACGCGAAAATGAAAGAAGTGAAAGCTAAGAGGCTCCATGACGGTTCGCGCGAAGTCCGTATTCGGCGGACATACGACGACTCGACCGAATTCTCCTACTCCCGTATGAAGGCCGATTTGAAACGAGAATTTTCCTTGCACCGGAGCAAACATTGTCCAACACTCGTATCGATCCCGATCCAAAGCAAACTGTCGTTTGTCCTGCCAAAAGAAATGGGAAACGAGGCGTACCGGGGAGTACATCATCTTTATCGCTCCTTTCTATAATTGAAATAACGGATATGAAATACTGAAAAACCGTGGATTCAATTCGACATAACCACACTTTATCATGAAATGGAGGATATTTTAAGTGATATAGAGGAGGATCCGCATGCGGAATGAAAAGGTTGTCACGGATATTACGGTAGTCGGAGGGGGGCTGTCCGGCGTATGCGCCGCGATTGCCGCCGGAAGGCTCGGCCGAACGGTAGCCCTCGTGCAAAACCGTCCCGTTCTAGGGGGGAATTCGAGCAGCGAGGTGCGGGTATGGGTTTGCGGAGCGACGGGCCACGGAACGAACCGGTATGCGAGAGAAACGGGCATTATAGGAGAATTGTTCTTGGAGAATCAATACCGGAATCCGGAAGGGAACCCTTATTTATGGGATCTCGTCTTGTTGGAAGCCGTTCGGGCCGAACCGAATATCCGGTTGTTTCTGAACACGGACGTGCATGAGGTAGAAGCCGTCGGCGGCGCGGAAGATCGTCGCATCCAAGCGGTAACGGGATGGATGATGGGCTCCGAACGGCGGATTCGTTATGAAAGTCCCGTCTATCTGGACTGCACGGGCGACGGATTGGCAGGCTTCATGGCCGGAGCGGAATTCCGGATCGGCAGGGAAGCCAAAGCCGAATACGGCGAAGAATGGGCGCCGGAGGCCCCCGACGACATCACGCTCGGAAGCACGCTGCTGTTCTATACGAAAGACGCGGGGCATCCCGTTCGGTTTATCGCTCCGGCGTTCGCCAAAGACATTACCCAAACGTCGATTCCAATGAGGAGAATTATCCGAAGCGGCGACTCGGGCTGCCACTATTGGTGGATCGAATGGGGCGGCGAGCTCGATACGGTACATGACAACGAACGGATTCGGGATGAGCTATGGTCGGTCATTTACGGCATATGGGATTATATCAAAAATTCCGGCAAGTTCGACGCGGACAGTCTGACGTTGGAGTGGGTGGGATCCGTTCCCGGCAAACGCGAGTATCGGCGATTCGTGGGCGACTACGTGCTGAACCAGCTCGATATTCTCGCCCAAGAGCCGTTCGACGACCGGGTAGCCTTCGGAGGCTGGTCGATCGATCTTCATCCGCCTCAAGGCATGTACGCGGAGGAAAGCGGATCCCGTCACTTGTTCGCGGACGGTAACTACCATATCCCGTTCCGTTCTCTCTATTCCCGGAACGTCGATAATTTGCTGTTTGCCGGGCGCAATATTAGCGCGTCGCACGTGGCGTTCGGCACGACGAGGGTGATGGCGACGTGCGCCGTCATGGGAGAGGCGGCAGGAACCGGCGCGGCGCTGTGCGCGCAAAAAGGCGTTACGCCCCGCGAGCTTCTGCTGCGCGATATCGCGTCTCTCCAGCAAACGCTGCTCCGGCAGGACGCTTCCCTCATCGGCGTGGCGAACGAAGATCCGCTGGATTTAGCGAGGTCGGCGACGGCGGACGCTTCGAGCACATGCCAGCGGATCGATATCGTCGGCGCATCCGAAGCTTATTCCTTGAACGCGAGCGTAGGGCTGCTTTTTCCGGTTGATGGTCCTCTCGAGAGGATCGAACTGTTACTGGACGCGGATCGCTCCACGAGACTGGACATCGAACTGTGGCATACGGGAAAGAAGATAAACTACGTTCCGGCGGAGAAGGTTTCCGCTTTCTCTATAACGGTACCGGCCGGCGAGAATCAGTGGGCAGAGGTGCCCGTCCTCTATCGTCCGGACGAACCCCGGAACGCGTTCGTCATCGTGCGCGCGAATCCGCACGTTCGTCTGTACTTGTCGGACGAACCGTTGTTCGGCGTTCTCGGGTTCGAACGGCGCCAAGACGAAGGCGAAGGGGACGAATCGCTGGCGGATCTCGCTTGCTCGGATCCCGTCGCGAAGTGGAGCATGCGCGGCGTGCACCGCAAACCGTTCTGCCTGCGCGTTCACCCCCGGACGTCCGCCTATTCGCCAAGTCAAATCCTGAACGGCTACGCCCGGCCTTACGGCGGCCCTAACGTATGGTTGTCCGACCGAATGGCGCCCGGAACGGAGGAGTGGATCCGGCTGACATGGCCGGAGCCGATTCCGTTCGCGGAAATCCATCTTACTTTTAACGACGACGTGAACGAAGATTTGATCAATTTGCATCACCATCGCACGCCATACGAGATCATGCCGGAATTGGTTCGGGATTATCGCTTGGAAATAAAGTCGGAGAAGGGCTGGATCCCGGTTCACGAGGAGAAGGGCAACCGAAAAAGGAAAAGGGTCCATCGGCTTCCCGCCCGGGTGACGACCGATCAACTTCGGCTAGTGGTCGAAGCGACGAACGGGAGCCGGCGGGCTTCGGTGACGGAGATCCGGGTTTACGACTCGCCATGCTCTTGAATCCGATCGATTGGCTGGAAGGTCCGTGGTCCGTCCAGGTACAGGTTGATTAAGCAAGAAGCTCTCCGCTCGTCTTCGACGAGCCGAGGGCTTTCTCCGTTATTGGGAACAAAACCGTTAAAAAAATCAAATCGTCCGGTAGCGGAGCGCGGAATTTCCATTATACAGTTAAGGCGAAAGAGGACGATTGCCGGCAGAGCGAGATCGCAGGCGCGTCCCGCGGGAGTGAAGGGGGAATGTAATGGACGGGAGGCCGTCCGTTCCGTAAGCCGCAGCATCGAGACAGACGAAAGTTTCGGAGCAAGCAGAACGATAAAAAAAGGAGGCAAATCATGATACTTCAATCCTTGGCGTCCATCCGCAGATCGGCTCTTCTCGTCATTGCCGCTCTTCTCGTCGGTTTGTTCGCAACGGTCGCGGCGCCAGCCCCCGCGGCCGCGGCCGGCACGACGTATTACGTCGATTCCGCTTCGGGCAACGACACGAACAGCGGCACGAGCACGAGCGCGCCATGGCAGTCGCTCGCCAAAGTAAACGCCTTTACTTTCCAGCCCGGCGATTCGGTTCTTTTCAAAACCGGCGGCACTTGGACGGGTACGCTGAAACCGCTAGGTTCGGGCACCGCCGCCGAGCGGATCACGTTCGGGCGCTACGGCGACGGTCCGAGCCCGATCCTGAACGGGAACGGTACGCTGAAAGCCGTTCATCTGTACAACGTGGAATACGTGACGATCCGGGATTTCGAGATCGTCAACGACGCGGCGGCCGAAGCGCAGCGCAGCGGCATCTTGGTCGAAGGGAATGGCGTTAACACGCTGGACGGCATTTACATCCTGAACAACAATATTCACCATATCAAAGGGAGTTCGAACCGGGATACGCTCATGTATTTGAACGCCGCCATTTACGTCATGACGACGGACGGCCCGACGGGCTCGCCCGTGGCGAACTTCAACGACCTGCGGATCGAGAACAACCTCATTCACGATACGACGACGATCGGCATGTACATGAACGGGGTCGCGGCCCAGTGGAACGACTACGCGACGTTCTCCAACTGGAACACGAACGTCGTCATCCGCAACAACTTCATCAGCCGGACGGGCGCGGACTCGATCGTCGTCGGCTACGCCAACGCGCCGCTGATCGAGTATAACGCCGGATTGGACGCGGGCGTCAACGGCAACAACTACAAATGGATCGCGAGCATGTGGAGCTGGGCAACCAATAACGCGGTGTTCCAGTACAACGAAGTCGGCCGTACGCGGTTTCAAAATCAAGGGGAGAGCGACTCCGCCGCCTTCGATGTCGATTTCCATACCTGGGGTACGCATATTTTCCAATACAACTACACGCATAACAACGCGGGCGGCATCCTGATGACGATGTACAACTCGCATGCCGATATCGTTTACAGGTACAACATCAGCCAGAACGACGATCATTACCATTGGAACGACACGACGTTCTCGATCTTCACCGAGAATACGCAAGTCTATAACAACACGATCTACAGCAACAATGGTCAAGGACTCCGCATCCGCAATCGGGTCGGTAACGTGTACAAAAACAATATTTTCCACGTAAGCGTTCCGGTGAATTACCCGGCCAGCCCTACGTTCAGCAACAACCTGTACTACGGTCATACGGCTCCGGCGTCGGATACGAGCGCGGTAGCGGCCGATCCCCAGTTCGTACAAGGGGGAGCGGGCATGGACGGCAGATCGACGGTCGGCGGATACAAGCTGAAGTCGACTTCCCCGGCGATCAACGCGGGTGCCGTTATCGCGAGCAACGGAGGCAAGGATTTCTGGGGAACGGCGCTTTACAACGGCGCTCCCGACATCGGCGCGAACGAATATACGGCGACGACGGCTTCCGTACCGCGCTTCTCGGCAGCGAAAACGTCCGCGGCGGTTACGGCGGACGGGGTTCTGAACGAGAGCGTGTGGGCTGCTTCTCCTTCCAAAGCGGCGACCAAAGCGACGCTTGGCGTTCCGGACAACGCGTTTAACTACCGCGTCGCATGGGACGACACGAACCTGTACGTGGCTCTTCAGCAAGAAGACCGCGCGATGTTCAACGACTCGGCCGCTCCATCCGACGACGATTCGTTCGACGTCTATATCGACGCCAACAACAACAAGGGCTCTTCGTACGATACGTACGACCGGCAATATACGATCCGTTATAACGATACCGTGTTATACGAGCGCAATAATCGCAAGACCGGCGTCTTGCACGGCGTGAGCGCTTCGGGCACGACGCTGTCCGCGGAGCTCGTCGTTCCGTGGAGCCATCTCGGCGTCACGCCGACGCCGGGCATGAAGATCGGCTTCGACGCGGCGAGCAACGACGATGACGACGGCTTGTACCGCGAGAGCCAATCGATGTGGGCGGGCACGGCCAACAACTGGACCAACACGTCCGCCTTCGGCGAATTGACGCTGAACGGCAGCGCCCTGGAGGCGGAAGCCGCTTCGGCGATTACGGTCGACGGCGTCGTTAACGAATCGGCGTGGAACGTTACGACTCCGGTCGCCAAGACGCTCAGCGGCACGCCCAACAATACGGCGACTTTCGAC
Organism: Cohnella suwonensis; assembly: GCF_042655365.1. Classification (NCBI taxonomy): domain Bacteria; kingdom Bacillati; phylum Bacillota; class Bacilli; order Caryophanales; family Paenibacillaceae; genus Cohnella; species Cohnella suwonensis. The sequence goes on from NZ_JBHSMH010000067.1 coordinate 46,361, forward strand.
GTGAAATGGGACAGCAACAACCTGTACGTGGGCTTTATCGTGCTTGACTCTTCGTTGAAGAACGATTCCGCTAATAGTTGGGAAGACGACTCGGTCGATATTTATCTCGACGCCAATTACAACAAGGGATCGTCCTACGATTCGTTCGACCGGCAGTTCACGGTCGGATACAACGACCCCGCGCTATACGAACGCAACAACCGGACGACGGGCGTCGTGCATCAAATCACGCCGATCGCCGGCGGTTACCAAGGGGAAATCGCCATTCCGTGGACAAATCTCAACGTCGCCGCCGCACAGGATTTGGTCATCGGCATCGACGTGGCGAACAACGATGACGACAACGGCGGACAGCGCGACAGTCAAACGATGTGGACCGGCACCGACATGAACTGGTCCAGCACGGTTAACTACGGCGAGGCTAATCTGAAGCCCTAACGGAACGAGGCCGGCAGGCGGAGAAGGACTCCGCCTGTCTGTCTCTCTTTCCGCAAGAGGAGGGATAGAGAATGGCAAGGGCTAAAAACCGTTATCGCGTCTACGGATTCGCGCTCGTCGCCGCCGTCTTGCTGATCGCGGCCGCTTTCTTGACGATGGCCGCTTTCGCGAACGGGAAGCCGGCATTGGGCGGCGTCGCCCTGCAAGTCAACGGTGAACCCGTTGAGACGGAAGAATGGCGCCAAGCCGTGCTTCGACACCGAGCCGCGGTCTACGCGGAGCTTCAGCCGCTTTCGTCCCAGACCGACCCGACGAAGTTCTGGCGGACGAAGATCGGTGAAGAAACGCCTCTTGAACGTCTGCATCGGGTTGCATTGGAGGAACTGGTCCGCATCAAAGTCCAGCAACAGCTTGCGAAACGGGAAGGACTGCTGGCGGATTCGACTTACGCTGTATTCCTGAAAGACCTGGAAAAAGAAAACCAACGGCGCGAAAAAGCCGTCGAAAAGGGAGAAGTCATCTTCGGTCCCCTTCGATACGACGAAGTCTCGTATTACGACATGAAGCAGGGCGAACTGACCGCCTCGTTGCAAGAGAAGCTCTATCCGGCATCGGATGCTTCCGACGAACGGATCGCCGCCTATTACGAAGAGAACAAGGAGTCTCGGTTCAAGCGAACGCCCGAGGTCGCGTTGCGCCAGTTAATCTTTCCGTTCGCGGAGGGAGGCATGACCCGGGAAGCGGCGGCCGAATGGGCCGAACGCGTTCGGGAGGCGCTCAAGGCGGGAGAAGATTGGGAAGCGGTCCGTCAAAAGCTGGTCTCCCGGGATGAAGTAACGTTCGATACCGAAACGATGGTGCTGAACGAACGTTTCATGAGGGAGGAAGGCATGCGATGGCAGAAGCTGATCGGCGCCGGCTTGCCCTTGAAGACGGGCGAAATCAGCGAAGCGTTCGAAGAGAACGGCGCCTACCGCGTGCTCATCTGCACCGGGATCGAGCCGCAAGGTTACTACCCTCTGGCGGAGGTGAAGGACGGGATCCGGTCCGAATGGAGCCGGAATCAATACGAGCGGCTGGTCGATCGGTTGACGAACGAAGCGGAAATCGAGATCGTACGAAAAACGTTCGATCGGGTCGACGGCACGTAAATGGAGAAAACGGTTACACGGATCTGCTTCGAATGCTATGATATAGGAACTATTTCCAGCTGGAAGCAAAGCGGGTGACCGAGAATGAATCGCCGTCTAAGTCTGACGTTCAAAGTGCTCGTCGGTTTCGTCGCGGTGACGACCATGCTGATCGGACTGTTGCTGTACAACAATTACTACGGCATCAAGGTCGTCCGCGAAGAGGTGTCGGAATCGAATTATTATTTGCTCTTATCGCAAGGCAAGCAGATGGAGAACGCCTTGCAGGAGTCCAGAGACTATCTGCTGCGCTTGATTTCGTCGGATTCCACCAGTCCGGACATGTTCACGCTGGCGAACGCTCCGTCCTCCTCGAGCGATTATTTTTTCGCGAAACAGCGGCTGGACAAGTCGTTTCGGGATAATATGTCCATTTACCGCAACGTAGAGACCTTCTTTACCTATTCGAGGCGCGGAGACGAGATAAACGTCACTTCCCGCAGCTACCGGACGACGGAAGCGGCCGCCGCGATTTGGCGGGAGAAGTTCGCCGCGTTTCGTCCGGAAGACAGCGGCAAGTGGCATTCCGTCGAACGGGGAGACGACAGTTATCTGCTGATTGTCTTCGCCTTTAACGAGAACCTGATGGTAGGCGCGTTCGTCAACGTGGACGAGATGCTCGCGCCGCTGAAGGATATTCGTTTCGGCAAGAGCGGCAGCGCTTTTCTCGTTTACGAGGATGGCAGGATCCTTAGCCGCGATCAAGGGACCGCGGAACGGTCGGAAGAACTGCGGATGGCGCTCGGCGGCTTTCCGGAGGGAAGGAAATCGACCTCGTTCCAGCTTGGCGATACCCATTATTTGCTGATTAGTTATCCTTTTATGGAGCGGAACTTCCGGCTTGCCGTCATATTCCCGGAGCGGGAGCTGCTGCAAAAGCTGCCTTATATCCAAAAAGCGGGTTACTTGATTCCGGCGGCGGGTTTTCTCGTCTTCGCGGCTTATTTCCTGTTCTTGAAGCGGGTGCTTCAGCGGCCGATGAACGGCTTGGTCATCGGGATGCGGCGGATTATCCGCGGCGACGTCGATTTCGAGCTGCCGGCGAGCGGATCCAGCCGGGAGTTAGAATTCCTCACGAATACGTTCAATCGCATGGTCACCCAAATCCGCCATCTGAAAGTGGACGTGTACGAAGAGGCGCTGAAAAACCAACAGGCCGAGTTCAAGCATTTGCAAGCCCAAATCCAGCCCCATTTTTTTTTGAACTCTCTTAACGTCGTCTACAGCTTATCGAAGCTGGAGGAAAACGAGTTGGTCTGCAAAATGACGGAACATCTGGCCGACTACTTCCGGTTCATCATGAGGGCGCATCAGGATACGATACAGCTGTCGGAGGAGACGGCCCATATTCGCAACTATCTGGAAATCCAAAAATTACGGTTCGACGGCAAGCTCTCTTATGAAATCGTCGTTCCTGAAACCATGGGAGGCTTGCCGATCTTGCCGTTAAGCATCCAACCGTTCGTGGAGAACGCGGTCATTCACGGGATGAAAAGAGGGAACGCGCCCTTCGAGGTACGCGTGGAAGCCCGCTGGTCGGCGAGTTCGCCGGAATGGGCGGAAATCCGGGTGACGGACAACGGCAAAGGCTTCGCCGGGGAGCAGTTGTCCCGCTTGCAGAGCGGGGAGTACGCGCAGGGCGACGGATTGCGCCATCTGGGCATCTGGAACGTGAACCGAAGAATGCGGTTGGTCTACGGCGACGATTTCCGCATCGCGTTCGGGGGCAAGGAAGGCTCGGGAGCCGAGGTTCATCTCGTCTTTCGCGCGAACGATCGCTTGGAGGGAGGGAAATCCGTTGACGAGTCTGCTTGTGGTTGACGACGAACCATTCGCGGTCAAAGCGATATTGAAAGGCATCGACTGGGCCGGCGCGGGCATCGACCGCGTTCATGCGGCTTATGACGCCGAAGAAGCGATGGAGATTCTGCGCGAGCATCCCGTCGATATCGTCTTGTGCGATATCGAGATGCCGGAGATGAACGGATTGGAGCTTCAGGAATGGATCAACGGGAACAAGCCGAACGCCGTGACGGTATTTTTGACCGGGCACGCCAACTTCGCGTTCGCGCAGCAGGCTTTGCGGCTGGGCGGGTACGATTATTTGCTGAAGCCGGTCAAGCACGATCTACTGCTGGAAGTCGTGCAACGCGCGAAAGACAAGCTTCGCAAGGAAAGGGAGCGTTCTTTGTGGGACGGTCAAAAATCGATCATCGCGGAGCGGTTCTGGCAGGACGTGCTGGCCATGCGCACCGTGCCTTCGGAGGCGAACCTGAGGCGGGCGCTCGGAGAAGACGCGCCGGAGCCGTCTTCGCTCATGGCCGTCGTATTGATCAGCGTCGAATATTGGCATAAGGAGTTCACTTTTCACGAAGAGGAACTAATGGAATACGCGATTCGGAACGCGGCGGAAGAGCTTTTGCTGCAAGGGCGTCCGGGCCGCGCGGTGCAGGATGCCGCCGGATCGAACCTTGTCTTGCTTTCCGTCGGAGCGGATGAGCCGACGGCTTATCAACAGGGCATGGAGGAGCGGTGCGGGCGGTTCGTGTCGGCGTGCGCGGAGCACTTTTATTGCACCGTGTCCAGTTTCGTCGGTTCGCCGGTTCCGGTCGCGGGAATCGCGGACGCTTACGGGATCCTGCTCGATGCGGAGCGCCGTCATATCTCGGGCGAGGGAATCGTCTATTCCGAAAGAAAGGGAGAGCCGGTCCGGCCGGCGACCCGGCAGTTCGTCGTCCCGCTCGCGTGGGACAACTGGATGACGCTGCTCGAAGCCGGAAAAAGCGATTCGCTCATGCAGAGGCTCGATACGCTGCTGGAGGAACTTAGAAGCCGGGACGGAGACGCGGAAGCGGTGGAAGCGGTCTATCATTCCTTGCTTCACGTCGTCTATCACGTCGCGCATAAGAAGGGCTGGTCGGTTCGTTCGTGGATCGGCGGGCGAAGACCGGGCGAAGAACCGCCCCGCACGATCGCCCAGTTGAAGGCTTGGGCGGAACGGACGCTACTGTCGGGCCTTTGGAACCTGGAACAGGACGACGGGACGAACGCCCGTCTGATCGATCAAATCAAAGCTTACATTCAGACGCGACTGAAAGACGTAACGAGAGAGGAAATCGCGGCGAATGTGTATTTGAACGCTACCTATTTGTCCCGTCTGTTCAAAAAAGAAACGGGCCATTCGCTCGTTCACTATATTATCGACGCCAAGATCCGCCGGGCGAAGGTCATGCTGACGGAGTCCAGGTCCAGCGTGCTTGAAATATGCGACTCGCTCGGCTACGAGAATTTTTCGCATTTCAGCAAGACGTTCAAGAAAATCGTCGGACTGAGCCCTCTCGAATACCGCAAAAGATACCAGACGCTCATGGCCGACAAATCCTGAGGAAATCTTCCGGCACCGAGACGACTCGGTGTTTTTTTTATTCCCGTCCAGATGGTGACAAAACCGTTAAAACTGTCAATCCCCTTCATTGTTGCAAGAGGCCGGCGATCTTACAATTAGTGACATAGGTCCTATCACAGAGACGAGGTGGAAAAAGTCAACACGACGCGAATCAAGAGGCGCTCCTTCCTAAGAAGAGTGTCGAAAGAACGTTATCTGCTGCTCATGCTCCTTCCCGGAGCGCTTTATCTTCTTATCAACAACTATTTGCCGATGTTCGGAACGATCGTCGCTTTCAAGAACATGAACTACGCGGACGGCATCCTGGGCAGTCCGTGGGCGGGCTTCGATAATTTCGAGTTTTTGTTCCGGACGACGGACGCGTGGGTCATTACGCGCAACACGATCTTGTACAACCTGGTTTTCATCGCGTCGAATCTCGTATTCGGCGTTTCGACCGCCATTTTGCTTAACGAGATCCGCATCCGTTTGCTCGCCCGCTTTTTCCAAAGCGTCATGTTCCTGCCTTACTTTCTCTCGGCGGTCGTCGTCGGCTACTTGGGCTTCTCCCTGCTCAGCCAAGAGTACGGCTTCATTAACAAATCCATCCTGGAGCCGCTCGGATTCCGGCAAGTGGCCTGGTACAGCGAACCGGAATGGTGGCCTTACATTTTGCCGATCGTTCACCTGTGGAAAACTCTCGGTTATGTAAGCATCATCTACCTTGCGGCGATCATCGCCATAGACGGCGAGCTTTACGAAGCGGCCTTGATCGACGGAGCGTCCAAATGGAAGCAGATCGTCCATATCACGCTTCCGCAGATCAAGCCGATGATGATCATTCTGACGCTGCTCTCCGTCGGGCATATTCTGAACGCCGATTTCGGTCTTTTCTACCAGGTGCCTCTCGATGCCGGAGCGTTATATTCGACGACGAACGTCATCGACACTTACGTCTACCGGGCGTTGCTTCACATGGGCAACATCGGGATGTCCTCCGCGGCAGGGCTGTATCAGGCTTTCGTCGGCTTCCTCGTGGTGCTGGGCGCCAATTGGCTCGTCCGTAAAATCAATAAAGAACACGCGCTCTTCTAAGACGCCCAAGGATAGGAGAACGAGCCATGACTTCCATTTCGACCGACGTGCCGCAAGCGGCCGTCCTTCCGCTTAAGAAGCGGAAATACCGTCATCCGAACGACGTTAATCCGGCGGCCCATTTTGCGATCAACTTGCTATTCGTAGGTTACAGCTTGTTATGCCTGCTTCCGATCCTGCTCGTATTAGCGGTTTCCTTCTCGGACGAACGCGTTATCGCGTTGCACGGGTATAGCCTTTTGCCCGAGAAGTTTAGCTTGGATGCCTATGCTTACTTATGGTCGGACCGCGAGCAAATCTTGCGAAGCTACGGCGTTTCGATCGTCACGACGTTGGCCGGGAGCGCCGTCGGCCTCCTCATGACTGCGATGTTCGCGTATCCGCTCGCACGCGGCGACTTCAGCTTTCGGACTTTTTTCTCCTTCTTTATCTTCATTACGATGATCTTTAACGGAGGTCTCGTGCCTTGGTATTTGATTTATACCAACGTGATCGACCTCAAGGACACGATGCTCGCTTTGATCGTGCCCGGCCTATTGCTCAACGGCTTTTCTGTCATCATGGTGAGGACGTTTTTCCAGACGACGATTCATCCGTCCCTGATCGAATCCGCCAACATCGACGGCGCCGGCGAGATGCGCATCTTTTTCCGTATCGTGCTTCCGTTGTCCTTGCCCGTCATGGCGACGATTGGACTCTTCTATACGCTCGGTTATTGGAACAATTGGTTCAACAGCATGGTGTTCATCAACGACGATAAGCTGATCAATCTTCAGTACCTGATGTACAAGGCGATGGTCAATCTGCAGGTGCTCTTCGCGAACGCCCAGTCCGGTTCCGGCTCCGGCGTGACGGATCTGGCGAATCAACCGAACGAGACGGTCCGGATGGCCATGTGCATCGTCGGCATGGGGCCGATCGTGCTCGCGTATCCGTTTTTCCAGAAATATTTCGTCAAAGGTTTGACGATCGGAGCGATCAAAGGCTAAGACCGGCGAGAGCCGGATAGCATAGGCAATCCATTCATTTTAGGGAGGATTTACAAATGGCAAAGTCGCGCAAGGCATTATCTCTCGCAATCGCACTGATGGTTGCCGGGGCCGTCGCGCTGAGCGGTTGCTCGGGCAACGGAAACGGCAATAACGCGGAATCGGCGACGCCTTCGGGCAGTAAAGCGAGCGAGGAGAGTTCGCAGTCGCCTTCGGCTTCGAAGGAACCGGAGCTTCCGCCTTACAAAATCACGATGTTCGTTCCCGGGGCGGGCGCGCCGAAGGACCAAGACCAGGTCAACCAAGCGATCAGCGATTACTTGGAGGACAAAATCAACGTGTCGTTCGAGCTGACGGTCATCGAATGGGCCAGTTGGCAGGAGAAGATGAACTTGAAGTTCGCCTCTTCGGAGTCGTTCGACTTGATGTGGACGTCTGCTTGGGACGGCTTTACGACCAAGATCAAGCAAAAAGCGATCATCGACATGACGGATTTAATCGACAATTTCGCCCCTGAAGCGAAGCAAACGATCAATCCGGCGCTGCTGGAGGGCTCCAAGTACGAAGGTAAAAACTATTCGCTTCCGGTAAACAAAGAGATGGCCAGTCAGAGAGGGATTCTGCTTCGCAAAGACCTGGTCGAGAAGCACGGCATCGACGTCACGACCATAAAGACGTTCGAAGATTTGGAGCCGATCTACCAGAAGATCAAGGACAGCGAGCCGGGCGTGACGCCTCTTTACATCGACAAGGGCTCTAACTTGCCTAACATGGCTAGCGTAGGGGATTTCGATACGGTCGGCTCAGGCAGGGACGGCATCATTCGCGGTTCTACCGATTATAAAGTGCTGAATACGATCGAAACGCCGCAATACCGCAAATGGATCGATATGGCTCGCAAATGGTTTTTGGCCGGCTACGTGAACAAGGACGCCGCTACGACGCAAGATATGGGTGGCGCGCTGAAAGCGGGGAAAGCGTTCTCGGTGTTTGATTACTTGAAACCGGGCAAAGACGCAGAGGTCAGCACGTCGACAGGCTTCCAATGGATCCAAGTGCCGCTCACGAAACCGATCATCGCCACCGGAGATACGACGGGTTCGATGATGTCGATCTCGCGCACGTCCAAAGATCCGGAACGCGTCATGCAATTCCTCAATTTGCTTTACACGGACAAAACGCTCGTCAATCTGCTCGCTTTCGGCATCGAAGGCAAGCATTATGTGAAGGTAGCGGGCAAAGACAACGTCATCGACTTCCCGGAAGGCGTAACCGCCCAGACGTCTGGCTACAACTTGAATGCGTCTTACATGTTCGGCAATCAATTTTTGGATTATCTGTGGGCGAACGAAGATCCGATGAAGTGGGACAATTTCAAGAAATTCAACGAGTCCGCCGAAACTTCCCTGGTGCTAGGCTTCAACTTCAACCCCGAGCAGGTCAAGAACGAATCGGCGGCGATCGCCAACGTGGCGAAGGAGTTCGACCCGGGCCTTGTCACGGGAACGCTGGATCCGGAAGAGATCATGCCGAAATATTTAGATAAGTTGCGGGCTTCGGGCAGCGACAAGGTGGTCGCCGAGAAGCAGAAGCAGTTGGATGCCTGGCGGGCATCCAAATAAGACGTGAAGGGATCGGGCGAGAAGAGGAGCGGATTCGGAAGGCCGGGATCGTCTCTGCCCCGGAGCGCTCCGGAAGAGCAAGGCGTGGCGTCCGAATCCGTGCTGGCCTTCTTGGACGCGATGAAGCAAGGGGGGCAGGAGCTGCACAGCTTCATGCTGGCGAGGCGCGGCCATGTCGTAGCCGAAGGATGGTGGTCGCCCTATCGTCCGGAGCTCCCGCATTCATTGAATTCGCTAAGCAAGAGCTTCGTCTCGGCCGCGATCGGCTTGGCGGTCGCGGAAGGGAAGCTGACGGCCCGGGACGATATCGCGGCTTTCTTTCCGAAGGAAGCGGCGGCCGCGGGGCCGAGGGAAACAGCCCGATTGAAAGTGCGTCACCTGCTGACCATGTCGACGGGCCATTCCCAGGACACGATATCGGCCATGTTGCTGAGCGACAACTGGGCGGCCGCATTCCTGAACGCGCCTCCGGAGCACGAGCCGGGCACCCGATTCATGTACCATACCGGCGCCACTTACATGCTGTCCGCCATCCTGCACAAAGCCGCGGGTTGCCACCTTCTCGATTATTTGCGCCGCCGGTTGTTCGATCCGCTGGGGATCGAGGCGGAAGGCCACGCGACGTGTCCGCGCGGCATTCATGCAGGCGGGTACGGACTTAGCATGAGGACGGAAGACGTCGCGAAATTCGGTCTGTTGCTCCTAAGGCAGGGGATCTGGAACGGCGAACGCCTGTTACCCGAAGGCTGGGTGGAGGAAGCGACTTCCGCGCATATCCCGACCGGGGCCGATGCTAGCAATGATTGGGCGCAAGGGTACGGATACCAGTTTTGGCGATGCCGGCATGGCGCCTATCGGGGCGACGGGGCTTACGGACAGTTCTGCGTGGTGATGCCGGAGCAGGATTCCGTCGTCGTCATGACGGGCGCGATCGCGAACATGCCGTTCGCGCTTGAGGGAATCTGGGCGCATTTGTTGCCGGGGATGTCCGGGGATTCGACTCGGCCTGCCGTAAGGCTCGCGGAGAAGCTGTCCCGGCTCGTTCTCGAACCGCCCGAGCGCGGATGTTTATTGCCGGAAGATCCCGATCGGTTTAGCCGTCGGTACGCTGTCGAGCTGAACCGTTCCGGCATCTCGGCCTTGGCTTTCTCGTTCGGGGAGAAGACGGATTCGGTATCGTTCGATGACTCGGCAGGACCGCAAACGATGATCGTCGGACACGGGCAGTGGGAACGCAACGAAGTCCGATTGGCAGGGATTCGGGTTCTGGCGGAAGCGAGCGGACGTTGGTTAACGCGGACCGATTACGAGATCACGCTTCGCCTGCCGGAGACGCCTTATTGCGACGTTTGGCTTTGCCGATTCGAGGACGACCGCGTGCGCATGGACGTTAACCGTAACGTGGAAGTATACGGCGGCATTACGGACGTGGCTCTTCTGCCCGGGTTGTCGGGAAAAAGTCCGAATTAACATTCGGCGCCGCGCAATCCATAAAGGATCAGCCCCGGAGGGCCGTTCTCGGTCTCCGGGGCTGATCCTTTTATATACCTATTCCAGCCTTTCTGATATTCTTTAATCACTTTGAAAGGTGAAATTTATAAATAAGAATGAGAAGGAGCCGAATATACTTATGAGCAATGCGATTGTTAGACGGATCGAGGATTTGGAAAGGTTAAAACCGCCTCTTACTGCTAAACCCGATCTGGAACAATATTGGGAGCATACCCTAACCCAATTCGCCCGTAAACCTTTGAATTCAACAAGAACCCTTGTAGAAACGCCCTTATCCTACATGGAAGCTTATAAGATCAAATATGAAGGCTTCGACGACACTCCGATTTATGGTTGGTATTTGTTGCCGCGCTTCCGGAAGGCTTCGGATAAGCTGCCTTGCGCGGTATTATTCCATGGCTATACGGGAAGCAGCGGTTATCCGGAGGATTACGCGGCGTACTTGCTGATGGGAATGGCCGTATTCGCCGTCGACGTGAGAGGCCAAAGCGGAGAGACGGGGAACCTGATGCCTCAGGATTACGGGATGATCTCCGGCTGGGTTACGCAAGGGATCCTGGATCGGGATACTTGTTACTATAAGGCGATTACGATCGACGCGATCAAAGCGTTGGATTGGGCAAGCGAGCAGCCGGAAGTCGATCCGTCGCGCATCTGCGCCTCCGGCGGCAGCCAAGGCGGCGGACTCGCAATGATCGCGGCGGCGTTGTCGGACAAGCCCGCGATCGCCGTCGCCCATATTCCGAACATGTGCCAGATCGATTTCGGCGTACTGAATTCGAGCAGCTCCCTATCGGAGGTCGCCAAGTATATCGAGCGATTCCCGGACCGCATGGAGAAAGCGCTGAATACGTTAAGCTACTTCGACAATCTCAACCTGGCGCATCGCATTCGCATCCCGTTGTTCGTCACGGTCGGCTTGAAGGATCTGACGACGATGCCGGAGACGATCTACGCGGCTTACAATCGGGTGGAGTCCGAGAAGACGATCGTTCCGTACCCGTTCACCGGCCATGCGGTGACGTGGGATCAGAATCGGCGGGCGATGACGTTCATTTCCGAGCGGTTCGAGCTTTCGTGAATCGCGACCAGCCTCCGAGGCTAACCGGTTAGCCTCGGAGGCTGTTTAGTTGCCGCTGGCCTAAGACGTTCAGACTTTGTCCTTATACAGCTCCCGGACGACATGGCCGAGCTCGGGCAGGACGAGCCGCGTCATCGCAAGCCTTACAGCCCCGGTCGAGCCCGGCATCGAGAAAACGGCGGTACGGTCGCCGATCGTGCCGGCGATCGCGCGGGACAGAATGGCGGCCGTCCCGATGTCCTCGGCGAAGCTTAAGTAGCGGAACAACTCGCCAAAGCCCGGCATTTCCTTTCGCAGCCGGTCGCGTACCGCTTCGTAGGTCGTGTCCCGCGCGGCGATGCCGGTGCCGCCGTTCAGCAGCACGACTTCCGCTCGCGGATCGTTCGCCGCTTGATCCAGCAGCTCCGATATGCCGTCGTACTCGTCCTTCACGATCGCATACCTCGCGACCGAATGGCCGTTCGCTTCCAGCAGCTCTATGATTAACTGCCCGCTCTTGTCGGTGTCCGGCGTGCGCGTATCCGACACGGTTATGACCGCGCAAGAGACGCTCTTCGGCGCCTCGAGCCGATGTTCTTCCACGGATGTATTCGACATTTGCATTCGCTCCTTGGTTAAGTCGCGCACGTTACTCCGATTGCGGCTCGGCGCTCCGGCCGGAATCTTCGTCTTGCCCGGCGATCGGATCCGTCTGTTCCGGGGGCTGCGCCGGCGCGGGTGCTTTCACGAGCCGGTCGACGATCGCGGGAACGACGAGCGTGAGCGCGTACGCGAGCGTCATCCATACGGTGTAGCCGTGGTGTTGGCCTTCCGTGAACGACGGGAACACCGAGTCGCGGTGCCACTGGGCGAACGTGTTCAGCAATAAGCCGACGACCGTCGCCGCGAAGCCGAAGCGGGTCGCGGCCCCGCGTTCCGGAATCAGGCGCAGCCTGACGACGAGCGAAAGTCCGATGAGCAGGAGGAACGATAGCATCTCCAGCAGGAACAGCGATGTTCCGAAGTAGGGCTCGCCGACTTCGAGCATGACCCATTTACCGAACAGAAGGAAAAACAAGGTCGGAACCGCCCACACGGCGGCGCCCAAGCCTACGTAAGTCAATCCTTGCCGCACGCCGATCCACCCTTTCCGTTATCCGATGTCTGACTGTTACCTTCATATCTTTCGACGGTAAAAGCGCGAATCCTGCCGAATCAAGGAACGAGGCTGCGAAGCACCGTCATCGCGCCGTCCAGCGTATAGCCGCCCAGATTGGCCGGAAGAAGGAAGCAGTCGCCCGCTTTCGCGTCGACGAGCCCGCTCGCCCAGCCGATACTGCCGGACCCTTCGCACACGATGACGATCACGAAGCTGTTCGCGGACGTCGACTGCGACCAAGGGCCGTTCACGATGCCTTTGTCCGTTTTGAAATACGGGGATTCCGCGAGCGTCAGCCATTCGCCCGGCTTCGTGCCGTTCGTGTCCATGCGCGCCGCGCCGGAGCCTTCGTACGCCGTGACGTTGAGCGAATCCTCGACGTGCAGCTCGCGGGGCTTGCCGTCCAGACCCGGGCGGTCGTAGTCGTAAAGACGGTACGTCGTGTCAGAGTTTTGCTGGATTTCCGCGACGAGGACGCCCGCGCATAACGCGTGAACCGTACCGGCCGGTATGTAGAACGTATCTCCGGCTTTCACCGATACTTCCTGCAGCGTATCCATGATCCGTCCTTGCTCGATCGCCTCGGCCATCGAAGCGCGGTCGACGCCCGGCTTCAGGCCGTAGATGATTTTGGCGTCCGGCTTGGCGTCCAGCACGTACCACATCTCCGTTTTGCCCAGCTCGCCCTTCGGCAGGCGATCGTAATGGTCGTTCGGATGGACCTGGATCGACAGGTCGTCGTTGCAATCGAGCAGCTTAATGAGAAGCGGGAACCGTCCGTTGCCCGAAGCGCCGCCCTTCGAACCGAACCATTCCGCGCCGACGAGCTCGCGAATGTCGTCCAGCCCTTTGCCCGCGAACGCGCCGTTCGTGACGTGGGAGACGCCGTTCGGGTGATCGGCGATCATCCAGCCTTCGCCGATCGCGCCCGCAGGAACGTCGAAGCCGAATTTCTCGAGGGCGCGGCCGCCCCATACTCTCTCTTTGAATTCGGGTTTGAAATGAAGCGGATAAGGTTGGATTGCCGTGTTCGTGCTCATCTTATCGGTTGCCCCCTCTGGTCGTTTGGAAAAATTCGATCGATTCGCCGTCCGGACCTTCGAAGAAGAAATAACGGCTTCCGTTCGGAAGCGTCGTGATCTCTCCGTCGAGTCCGGCAAGCGCCAATCCTTGCGCGCGCGCGTATTCTTTCTCGATGTCGTCGACGGTGAACGCGAGGTGATGGACGCGTCCTTCGCGTCCCACTTCCCCCGTATAGCCTTCGATCAGCTCGACTTCCGTCTCCGAAGCGCCGGGGAAAGCGAGGAACGCGAGGCGGATGACGCCGTTCGTGTGCGTCAGCGTCTCCAGATGCTTCAAGCCGATTACATTCTCGTAGAAGGGAATCGAAGTTTCCAAGGATCGAACGATGACGCCGACGTGCTCGATTTTGCGGATTGCCATGGATAAACCTCCTATTTCTTAATGAGTGCGATCAAATAAGGAGAAGCGTCTTTTTGCGGAAAACGGTACAGAGCCGCTTGCGCGACCGTCTGCGGAACGGCTGCCGCCCATGCGAGCACGGCGTCCGATTCCTCGCGTCCGCCTTCGTGGCCGGGGTAGACGACGACGGTGACGATGCCTTCCGGCCGAAGCAAGCCGAGCGCGGCGTTAAGCGCCGCGAGCGTGCTTCCCGGCTGCGTGATGACCGGAGATTCCGCGCCCGGCAAGTAGCCGAGGTTAAACATGACCGAGGCGAGCCGGCCGTGAAGCGCCGGAGGCAATAACTCGACCATCCGCTCGTGCCCCGCGTGGACGAGGTCAACGGCGGGCAGCTTAGCGCCCTCGTCCAGAGCGGACGCTTCCAGCCTCGCTAGAGTGCTGGCCAGCGCCCGTTCCTGCACGTCGAACGCGTACACGCGGCCGCCGGGTCCTACGGTCCGGGCAAGGAAAAGCGTATCCGAGCCGTTGCCGGCGGTCGCGTCGACTACGGCGTCCCCGGGGCGGACGCGTTCCGCGATCCATCGCTGGGCTTGCGTCAAGACGGATAGAAAGCCCATCTTAAGCGCCCCTCCAGGCTTTGCCTTGCCAGCTGTTTCTGCGAACGAGCTCCGCGTCGATGGCGTTCAACACTTCCCATTTGCGCAAGCTCCACATCGGACCGATGAGCAAGTCGCGCGGCGCGTCTCCCGTCAGCCGGTGGACGATCATGTCCGGAGGCAGCATCTCGAGGGAATCGACGACGAGGGACACGTATTCGTCTTGGTCGAGGAACCGCAGCAGGCCGTCCCGCCACTGGCGCACCATCGGCGTCTTGCGCATAAGGTGCAGCAAGTGGATCTTGATGCCTTGCACGTCCATGTTCGCCACCGCCTGCACCGTTTCGAGCATCATTTCCCGAGTCTCGCCGGGAAGGCCGTGAATGATATGGGCGCAGACTCGGATGCCGCGCGCGCGAAGCCTTTCGACCGCGTCGACGAAGCAGGCGGTGTCGTGGGCCCGGTTGATGAGCTCGGACGTCGATTCGTGAATCGTCTGGAGGCCCATCTCGATCCATAAGTACGTCCGATCGTTCAGTTCGGCCAAATAGTCGACGACGTCGTCGGGCAAGCAATCCGGACGGGTCGCGATCGATAAGCCGACGACGCCGGGCTGCTCGAGAATCGTTTCGTAGTACTCGCGAAGCGTCTCTACGGGCGCGTAAGTGTTCGTATAAGCTTGGAAATATCCGATATATTTCGCTTCCGGCCACTTGAGATGCTGCCGGTCGCGGATATGGTTGAATTGCGAGACGAGATCGTCCCTTCTGCTGCCCGCGAAGTCGCCGGAGCCTCTCGTGCTGCAGAACGTGCAGCCTCCCGCGGCGATCGAGCCGTCGCGGTTCGGGCACGTGAAGCCGGCGTCGAGCATGACCTTGAATACTTTATTGCCGAACGTCTCCCGCATCTCGTGATTCCAAGTGTGGAATCGTTTGTCCGCCCACAACAATGCGGATCTTCCGTCCGTAGCCATCGTTTCCATTGTTGCATCCGTCCTTTACCGAAGTCGGTATAATTGTAGCGAAAAACGCGCGAAATTGCGAGGAAATGCCGTTCCCATCGCCGCGGCAGATCGGTCGGCGCCGTACCGATACGAAACGGACATGGAAAATGGGCCGCAACGGAAGGCGTTTCCTCTTGCTATACCTAACATGAAGTGTTATATTAAAAGTGCGCCAAATCAACAAACTAACCTTACATCGATCCTTTTCGCAGCCTAATTTATACCTCGTCGAACAGTCGGGCAGGCTAGGTGCAACCGTACAATATTAACGGATTGGAGAGATGAATGGAATGAACGCGAACGTACGCATTCCCCAAGGGGACGATACGATCAAGGTGGAACTGACGTTGAAGGAAGCGATGGCGTTGGCTGGAATCAAGTTCCACAACAACCACAACGTCGAAGTGTCCGCCAAGAAGAAATTGAATCACTTGATCGAAGATCAGTACATCGAAGAGCACAGAACGATTAATTAATCGATCGTCGCGAACGATAACGCAGGCCGGTTCCCTTAGGGGCGCCGGCTTTTATGTCGGGTTCGTGGAATTGCTCGAGAACGATCGCCGTTAACGAATAAAGGAGAGGGCGTTTCGCTTGAACGTGCTCATTACGGGAGAGAACAGAGGACTCGGGCGCGCGATGGCCGAGGAAGCGTTGGCGAGGGGTTGCCGGATGAGGGCTTCGGGTTTGTCGATTATGATGGAAACGCGATGAAGATCTGATGAAGATCTAATGAAGCATGAATATACGACGGGCTGCCGAAGGCTATTCGGCAGCCTATTTTTGCATGCGCCGCTTGACGAACGAATAGGTTGGTTATATAGTTAGTTACATGAGTAACTAACCGACTAACGTGGTGGTGAGAAGATGAGCTTTACGATGGACGATAGCCGCCCCATTTTCCAACAAATCGCGGAACGGATCGAGAACGACATCCTTGAAGGCAGGTTGCCGGAGGAATCGCAAGTGCCTTCGACGAATCAGTTCGCCGCATTCTACCAGATCAATCCGGCGACCGTGCTGAAGGGCGTCAATCTTCTCGTCGATCAACAAATCCTGTACAAGAAAAGAGGGATCGGCATGTTCGTGTCCTCCGGCGTCCGGGAGAAGATCCTGGAGAACCGCAAAGAAAGGTTTTACGAGCAATACGTCTTCGCGATGGTGCGGGAGGCGGAGAAGCTCGGCATATCCGCGGAGCAATTGACCGAAATGATCAGAAGGAAGGAGACGGGCCGATGAACGCGATCGTGGAGCTGGAAGGGTTGACGAAGGCATACGGAAAAACGAAGGCGGTGGACGGCGTCAGCTTGAAGCTGGAAGAAGGTAAAATCTACGGGCTGCTCGGTCGGAACGGCGCGGGCAAAACGACGATCATGCATATGATTACGGCCCAGCTGTTCCCGACGGCAGGCAAAGTCCGGGTGTTCGGCCAAGAGCCATACGAGAATGCCAACGTGCTCAACCGGATTTGCTTCATTAAAGAGAGCCAGAAGTATCCCGATACTTTCCGCGTCGTCGACGTCCTCAACGTATCGAAGCTGTTCTTTCCGAACTGGGACGCTGCATTCGCCGGCCGGCTCGCGGAGGAGTTCCGTCTGCCGCTCAAGCGCAAAGTAAAGAAACTGTCTCGGGGCATGTTGTCGTCGGTCGGCATCATTGTCGGGCTCGCCAGCCGCGCTCCCCTTACGTTCTTCGACGAGCCTTACTTGGGGCTGGATGCGGTGGCGCGCAGCCTGTTCTATAATCGGCTGTTGGAGGATTACGCGGAGCATCCGCGAACGATCGTTCTTTCGACCCACCTGATCGACGAAGTCAGCCAATTGCTGGAACACGTCATCGTCGTGGACAGAGGCCGAGTTCTGCTCGACGAAGAAGCCGACGCGCTCAGGGGAAGGGCGTCCGCGATCGCCGGTAGCCTTCAGAAGCTGGATTCGTTCGTCGAGGGCAGGGAAGTGATCCATCGGGAACCGTTCGGCGGTCTCGGGACGGCGACCGTCATGGGAGAACTCGGAGAGCGCGATCGCCGGAAGGCGGCGGAGCTCGGCCTTGAAATTACGCCGGTATCGTTGCAGCAGATGATCGTTCAGCTGACGCAAGCCAAAGCCGATCGGGGAAGGGGGACGGCGATATGAGCAAGCCGTTCGGAATCGTGAAGACGTATTTAACGGATAAATGGTCGTGGGTCGCTTTGCCGTGGGTCATTCTTTTCAGCAGCTTCTCTATTAACTTGCTGCTCGCCGGCTCGATCGGGGACGAGATGACCACGGGAGGACTCGCTTCGATTTTCATTTACACGTTCGTGTTAGGCATCATCAGCTTGAGCCAGACCTTTCCGTTCATCATCGGGTTCGGCGCGAGGCGCAAAGATTATTTCGCCGGCACGGCGGCGACGATCTCGATCGTGGGCGCGTGCAGCTCCGTCGCGCTCGCCGTGCTGGCATGGATCGAGCGGCAGTCGGACGGCTGGGGAGTTCATCTGCATTTCTTCAGCTTGCCTTATTTCAGCGACGGTTCTACGCCGATGACGGCCTTGTTCTTCTTCGGCGCGATGACTAATCTATTTTTCGCTGGCTTCGTCATCTCGAGCATACATCGCAAGTTCGGCCGCAACGGCTTGTTTCTCTTCTTCGCTTTGATCGGTTTGGCGCTGACCGCGACGTTCTATTTGCTCTCTTATTACGAGGGGTGGCAGATGCTGGGCGATTGGCTTGACGGAGGGACGTTGCTGCAGTTGACGGGAACGCTCTTAGCGATCACCTTCGTTTACGGCGCCGCTTCCTACGCGCTTCTTCGCAGGGCGACGGTTTGATTCAAGCGTTATTCGACGACCAGGTTGCCGATCATGTCGGCGTGACCTTGCCCGCATTGAATGTTGCAATGGTATTCGTACGTGCCGGCCTTATTAACGGTGAACGATTTCGTTTCGCCGTTTTTGACCTTTACGCCGAGATCGGCGATTTCGATGCCATGAACGCCTTGGTCATTGGTTAGCGTCAAGTTGATCGTATCGCCTTGCTTGACTTTGATTTCGGGTTGGTCGAATTTCCAATTCGCCGCGTGGATCGTTACGTCCTTCGTCGCTCCGCCTCCGGCGGCCCCCGAGGCGGCAGGAGTGCTTGCGACCGGCGAAGGATTATTATCGTTGTTGCCGCATGCGCTTAGCATCACGACAGAGGCGCAGGCGACGAGCCCGAAGTACAAGGACGGTTTTATTTTCATCCAATGATCCTCCTGAAAGTTATCGAATTTGCCTATTCCCTATTTTGCCCGGATGAGGGGGAGCGATATCCATGGTCTTCCGGGGAAATCGCCCAGCGGTCTTTCCGGGAAGCGACCCTTTACAACGGACGAGACTTTCGGCACAATAAGAGTCATTGACGACAAGCGACAAGCGTTACGGGAGGACTAGGGCATGCGGCTTCGCGGTAAAAAGAACATCAGGGAAAGCTTGGAAAAGCAACCCGATCTCGTCGTGCTGGAACCTCAGCGGATGAGAGGGCGTTGGCACGAGTTTTTCGGCAACGACAATCCGATCCATATCGAATGCGGCATGGGCAAAGGCCAGTTCATCAGCAGGCATAGCGCCAACAATCCGCATATCAATTATATCGGCATGGACATGTACGACGAATTGCTGAAGCGGGGAAGCGAGAAAGCCCGGACGATCTGGCTGGAGGAGAAGGGCTCGAACGAGGTGCCGAACTTGGCGCTCGTAAGAGGCAACGTGGAGTTTCTGGATAAAATGTTCGAGCCTGGAGAGCTCGAGCGCATCTACTTGAATTTCAGCGATCCTTGGCCGAAGGCGAAGCACGCCAAGCGCCGACTGACCCATCCGAAGTTTCTGCTGAAGTATAAGGAAGTGCTGAGCGAGAAGGGCGAAATCCACTTCAAAACGGATTCGCTGAGCTTATTCGAATTCTCGCTGAACAGCTTCTCGGACGTGGAATTCCAGATGCGGAACATTTCGCTAGACCTTCATCGCGAAGGCAGAAGAGACGATCTCGTGCTGACTGAATACGAGACCAAGTTCGTCGGCAAAGGAATGCCGATCTACCGGTTGGAATCGGTCGTCGGCGACGCGGTTCAGCAGGAGCATCGCCGTCAAGTCGCCGATGCGCTCGAAGAGCAAGCACGCAGGGGGCCGATGAAAAATTACGAGTCGGACGAAGAGGACGACGACGCGGACGAGACGAATTCGGCTTCGAAAGAGTAATTCTCCATAATCAGAGGAAAAGCCCGCCATCCGGCGGGCTCAGGCTGTCGAGAAAGTCCGTATGTTTCGAATGCATGGACGTTTTTTTGATCCCCCGTTCAACTCGGCGATTTTCGCGCCTTTGCGCCGACAACCTGCAATAATGCAGGTTGTTAGCTCATTTCTTTCGATATACGCAAACAACCTGCAAATATGCAGGTTGTTTGCCGCTTTCGCGAGAATCCGGTCATTTCGTTTTATCAAACTGTATATTTGCAGGTTATTGAGCCGTTTGACCGATTTCGTGCCGATTAAACTGCACTTTTGCAGTTTGTTGGGAGAGCAAAAGCCCTTTGCCTAGCGAAATAAGGAAGCCTTACTAAACGCGCGGTTTCTCGACGATCTGAGCCCGCCATCCGGCGGGCTTTTCGTATTAGATCCACAACGATAAGGCGACGGCCGTCGTGCTTCCGAGCACCGCGCCGGCGACGGTGTCGCTGGGGAAATGGAGTCCGAAGTATACGCGGGAGAGGGCGACGCCGATGCCGACGGGCAGCAGGACGGGGATCAGCATCGGCTGCACGAGCATCCAAGGCGTAAGCATCGCGAAGGCGGCCGTCGTATGGCCGGAAGGGAACGAAGGATCCTTCAGCGGCTTGCGGTTCGTATTCGTCTGCGGGAACACCTGGTAAGGACGAAGGCGCGGCGCGCTACGCTTGGCGATCGCGACCGGGACGTGGCTGACGGCGACGGCGGCGAGGGCGATCCAGCCGGCGTGGCTCCAACGCTCGGGCGCGAACAGCCCGGCCGCCAGAGAGAAGCTCAGGCTGAACGTCGCTCCCGCGATAAGCGACAATATATGAAAGAGCCAATTCAAAGCGGAACGGTTCCAACGAATATTCACGTACATGAACAGCGGGCGTTCGACTTCTTGGAGCATGCGGTAGATCCGGCTCATGAACCCACTCTCCTTCGGCTGTTTAAGTCTGATTTCATCTTATAGCGCCAATGTCAGCGCAGTATTAACGAGGAGATGATCTTCCGTTAACGTCCGTTCCTTATAATGGGGGCAAACGGATAGGAGGGTGACCCATGGAGAAATTGCGGTTGGCGCTTTTCACCGATACGTATGCCCCCGAGATCAACGGAGTCGCGAAGACGCTGGAAAGGTGGGTGGCGTACTTGCGCGATCAAGGCCATGAGTGCCTCGTCTTCGCTCCTTCCCGGCCGCGGCGGGAGAAGACGATGTCGGAGACGGCGGAAAGGTTGTCGAGCCTGCCCTTTTTTCTGTATCCCGAATGCCGGCTTGCCATACCGCGATCGGCGGAAGCGGAACGCAAGCTGCTGAAGTTCAAGCCGAACGCGATTCACGTCGCGACGCCGTTCGGCACGGGAGTCGTCGGCCGCCACCTCGCGATAAAACACGGAATTCCGCTCGTGGCGTCGCATCATACGCATTTCGCGCGATATTTGCCGTATTACAATCTCCAGTGGTTGGGTAAACTTCTATGGAGATATTTGCATTGGTTCCATCGGCCCTGCCGAAAGATCTACGTTCCGTCGAATTCGGTACTCGAAGAATGCCGCTCGGAAGGCTGGGCTCGTCTCGAAGTTTGGGGAAGAGGCGTCGATGCGAAGCGTTTTCGTCCCCATGATAATCGCGCGGCTTTGCGAAGGGAGCTGGGGTTGAACCCGTCTACGTACGTTGCGCTATACGCCGGCAGAATCGCGCCGGAGAAGGATCCCGGGGTCGCGGTGGAAGCGGTGTCCTTGCTCGATCGTCGGGGCGTCGACATTGCGTTCGTCGCCGCGGGCGACGGGCCGTTTTCCGGCGAGCTTCGGGAACTGGCCGCAAGCAAAGGGATACAAGCTCGCTTTCTAGGTCCGATTGCCCAAGAGAACCTCCGGCTGTGGATGGCCGCTTCCGACGTTTTGCTGTTTCCTTCCGCGACGGAAACGTTCGGCAACGTCGTACTGGAAGCGATGGCTTGCGGGCTGCCGGTCGTCGGCGCCGCGGGAGGAGCGGTTCCGGATACGGTCAAAGACGGAGCGAACGGACTTCTCTGTCCGCCGGGCGACTCCGGCGCGTTCGCGGAGGCGCTTGACCGGTTGCGGCGCGGCCGCGCGATGAGGGAGCTGCTGTCAGAAGCCGGACTTCGGCATGCAAGGGAGCGCTCTTGGGACGAGGTGTTTCGAAGGCTGAAAGAAAGCATGGAGGAATCGGTCGGCGTCCATAGCGCGGCGTTATGAGAAAACGCTCAACTTGATGAAAGTTTTATTAGAGTCGCGAAATCGGCGCAAAAAGGAGCTAAGACGTAGCATAACCCTCGTTCCCCGGCGATGTCAGCCGGATAACCGCCCATGTCGGCCGTCAGTCGCGATTATGGGAGAATAGCCCTTTGACAAAAGGGACCAAAAAAAAGAAAATCAAGAAAGTCGTTTTCATCAGACTTTCACAATGAGAGAAACAGAGACAGAGAAAAAAGAAAAAGGGATCTAGGGGGTACAACTGAATATGTTCAATAATTTTCTTTTGGCCGTGCAAGTGGTGTTCTTCGTCGTCGGGGCATACCAAGTCGTTTTGTCCTTCTTCGGCTGGTACCGCAAACGGGAGCGGATTACGCACAAGCCGACCAAATCGTTCGCGTTGCTCGTCGCCGCGCATAACGAGGAAGCCGTCGTCGGAGCGCTCGTCGACAATTTGCTGAAAATGGATTATCCGCGAGAGTTGTACGACGTATTCGTCATTTGCGACAATTGCACGGACGGCACCGCCGATGTCGTGCGCAAGTATCCGGGCGTTCACGCCTGCGAACGCACGAATCCGAACGAGCGGGGCAAAGGCTACGCGATCGAGTGGATGCTCGCGAAGCTGTGGAAGCATCCGCGCCAATACGACGCGATCGTCATGTTCGACGCCGACAATCTCGTCGCGACGAATTTCCTGCAATACATGAACGAAGACCTGTGCAACGGCTATCGCGTCATCCAAGGCTACTTGGATACGAAAAACCCGCACGATTCCTGGGTCAGCGCCGCGAACGGCATCAACTACTGGTTCTGCAACCGGTTATGGCAAATGCCGCGCTATAACTTGGGATTGTCCAACTTCCTGGGCGGTACAGGCATGTGCTTCGAAACGAAGCTGTTGAAGGAAATGGGCTGGGGCGCGACGAGCCTTGTCGAGGATCTCGAGTTCACGATCCGCTGCATCCAGCGCGACATTTATCCGAAATTCAATTACGACGCCCGCGTGTACGACGAGAAGCCGATCACGTTCAGAGCTTCTTCCCGCCAGCGGCTCCGTTGGATGCAAGGTCACTTCGACGTTACCCGCCGTTACATGCTGCCGCTTCTTTGGCAAGGCATCAAGGAACGCAGCCTGGTGAAGATCGACGCGGCGATGTACGTGTTCAACGCGTATAACTTCCTGATCGGCTTCTTGCTGACCGCGACGCTCTGGTTCGATCTCATGCTGCCCGGAGAACCGCATTTCGATTCGATCTATTCGGTGGCGCCGGCTTGGCTTGCCATTCCGATTTCCGTCTATATTTACTTGCAGGTTCCGCTCTCCATGTTGCTCGAGAAGGTCAACTGGAAAGTATACTTCCGTCTCCTCACGTTCCCGATTTTCTTCTTCACGTGGTGGCCGATCACGTTCTACGCGTTCTTCACGCAGAACAACAAAACGTGGAGCCATACGCAGCATACGCGCGTCCTGAGGCTCGAAGAAGTGCAAGGCAAGCAAATGTAATTCCTCGCGTTGACTTCGTCATCGCGGCATGATATAGTGATCGTTGTGACTGATAAAGTAATTTTCAGCACGCGCAAGCAGAAGCACCCGCTTCTCACCTCATCGGCTTCGGCTGACGGGTTAGCGTAGCCGACGATACGAGCGCGGATGCTCCGGTAATCCGTATGCCGATAACGTTAGGACTAGGATGCGGGTCGTAGAGACCCGCATTTTTTTATTGCCTTGCGCAGCGTAACATGCAGTTTATTTCGGAGGTGGAACATTATTAGCAAGGACCATCAAATCAACGATGAAATCCGGGCGAAAGAAGTGCGTTTGGTCGGCCCTGAAGGCGAACAGATCGGCATCAAACCTTTCCGCGAAGCAATGCAGATGGCGATTGACGCGAACCTTGACCTGGTCAACGTAGCGCCGCAGGCGAAACCGCCCGTGTGCCGCATCATGGACTACGGCAAGTTCCGTTATGAGCAGCAGAAGAAGGAAAAGGAAGCTCGGAAGAATCAGAAAATCGTCGATCTTAAAGAAGTTTGGTTTCGTGCGAACATCGAAGAAAACGATTATCAAACGAAATTTCGCAATGTCGTGAAATTTCTTAAAGAAGGCGATAAGGTGAAATGCTCCGTGCGGTTCCGCGGTCGCGAAATTACGCATGCCAAGCTCGGACAGAAGATCTTGGAGCGCGTCGCGAACGAAGTGACTGACCTTTGCATCATTGAACGTTTGCCTAAGCTCGAAGGCCGCAGCATGATTATGATTTTAGCTCCGAAACCCCACTGACAGGAGGATACATTCCATGCCTAAGATGAAAACGCACAGCAGCTTGAAAGACCGCTTCAAAATTACGGGAACGGGTAAAGTCAAACGCTACAAAGCGTACAAAAACCACTTGCTCTCCCACAAATCCGGACGCGCCAAGCGCGTACTGGCAGGCCAACCATTGATGGCCCAAGGCGACGTTCGTCGTCTGCAACAACAACTCGCAAACCTGAAATAACATCCGTTATTACGTATACGAACACTTCCGGGAGGTAATGAATCATGGCAAGAGTCAAGGGCGGATTCGTCACGCGCCGTCGTCGCAATAGAATGTTGAAGTTGGCAAAAGGTTACTGGGGCGCGAAACATCGCCTGTTTAAGAAAGCGAAAGAACAAGTAATGAAGTCCCTCATGTACGCATACCGCGACCGTCGTCAGACGAAGCGGAACTTCCGCAAATTGTGGATCGTGCGTATCAACGCCGCAGCTCGCCTCAACGGCCTGAGCTACAGCAAACTGATGCACGGCTTGAAATTGGCCGGCATCGAAGTGAACCGCAAAATGCTCGCGGACCTCGCGGTGAACGACATCGGCGCGTTCAACTCGCTTGCAGGCGCTGCCAAAGAAAAAATCAACGCGTAGTTCATGCGCGTAGACAAGCCCCGGGCAACCGGGGCTTTTTGGCATCTTCGGGGGCTCGCGGGGGTACGGTGCGACAAGTAGCGTAGTGCTACTATGGCGCGTGATCGGCGGAGCGCGAGTAGTTGTAAGTAGCGCAGTGCTACTATGGCGCGTGATCGGCGGAGCGCGAGTAGTTGTAAGTAGCGCAGTGCTACTATGGCGCGTGATCGGCGGAGCGTGAGTAGCTGTAAGTAGCGCAGTGCTACTATGGCGCGTGATCGGCGGAGCGCGAGTAGTTGTAAGTAGCGCAGTGCTACTATGGCGCGTGATCGGAGGAGCGCGAGTAGTTGTGAGTAGCGCAGTGCTACTTGGGCGCTCGATTGACGGCGTTTGGATTTAGCTGATAGTAAGCGGTTCGTTTTTTGCCTAGGGATGCGGGCACGAGATGACCGACTTCGGTTAAGCGACGAATATGACGATTGACGGTTATGCGATGCCATCCCAGTTCTTTAGCAGCTTGAGTCGGAGAGAAGGGACCGTTGGCGCGCGAGGCGAACCCAATATCGCCCGGCCGACCGGATCTGGAATATCGGCGACCGTATGACTCGTCCGTCCATTGGAAGATCCCCACTTCCCCAGGGTGTGAAGGAGCAGC
Organism: Cohnella suwonensis; assembly: GCF_042655365.1. Taxonomy (NCBI): domain Bacteria; kingdom Bacillati; phylum Bacillota; class Bacilli; order Caryophanales; family Paenibacillaceae; genus Cohnella; species Cohnella suwonensis. The sequence goes on from NZ_JBHSMH010000067.1 coordinate 71,810, forward strand.
TGCTGGCATTTCCTCGGATGCTCGACGATGTCGTCGTAAGACATCCGTATGACCTTCCAGTCGTCTAGAATCAAGTGATTTTGACGGAACAGGTGGTCGGAGAATTTCCACCGGTCGGCATTGCACCAGTGAGGGCCGTAGCCGTCGATTTCGATCGCGATTGCCGCTTCGGGCAGCATCCACGCAAAGTCCACGTACCGAAATCCATCCTTAAAATCTTTGACTTCGTACTCGGGTGATAAGCCATTGAAATGACCAAACGACGGTCACCACACGGAAGCGAGAAACGCTTTCTGGGCATGCTTGAGCCCTGAAGCGAGAATTCTTTTTCTCTCGCCGACGCAAGCACGCGATTGTTGCTTCAGCCATTCCTCGAATTGAGGCTCAAATGTGCGAGAAACAGTTTTATCCTTTGCCATGCCGCCACGCTCCTCCAAAATAAATAAGCGCCGCCCGTCCCGTAGGGACGAACGACGCGTGCTTCGCGGTCATCATCACTTGCATCTTACGCGATCGGCGACTCTTTCAGCAAGTCCCATTTTCCCGGCCGGAGGACAGGCGTACAAGCACGACAGGCCTTCCGGTCATAAGCTATTGGACAACGGGGACGACAATTGTCGGTATTCCGGATGGTTGCTTCGCCGTTCGCACCGCAAGCATCGAGGAAGGAGTGTTGTAAGATGGCGCAAATCACGCGTTCACAAGTCAACCGTCTCGTCGGGAAAGAAATCAAGGCCATGCGCAAAGACGGCTCCGTCGTGACGGGCAAGCTCGTCCGCGTTCAAGGCAACCGGCTCGTCGTCGAACCGGCGAAGAGTAAGAAAGTGCGGACGAAAGCGATCATTCCGCTCGTATTGTTCGATCTGCTGGCGATCGGTACGCTGGACGGCGGCTGGGGTTGGGGCGGCGGATACGGATACGGCTATGACGGGTACGGCTACGGCGGCGGTTGGTGGTAAAGATGCATCCTCTGGCGTAACCGGGCATCCGCGCGATCGGACAAGATCCGGGTGCTTGGCAATCGAGCTTCGAGCGAAGGAAAAAGCGGCGGCTATCGTCCATTGAGGGACGGCGGCCGCCGCTTGTCGCGGGATGGAGGAAGCGGTTGCTCGGACGATCAAAGAATTTTCGCAAGCTCGATCACTTTCAGCGACTGGATCCAACGGACGCCGCCGTAGCCGTGTCTTTGGTAGAAGCGGAGCGCGCGGGAATTGTCTTCGTCGACGAATACGCGGGAAATGCGGCATCCTCTTTTGCGTCCGTACTGCTCGGCGTGTTGCATGAGTTCGCTTCCCCAGCGTCTGTTCTGGTGGGAAGAATCGACGGCGAGCAGATCGATGATGAGAGTGTCGGTGCGGAATTCCATATGAAGAAAACCGAATGGCGTGCTTCTGCGGGACTCGGAGGCGACTAAAGTCGCGCCTTTGCGAATGCGCCGCGTAATGTCGGAATAAAGCCGGCTGTCCCTCGGATGCTGCCAGGGGGATATCGGCACGAGCTGGGTGCGGACAAGCTCGACGATGCCGCGATCGTCCCGAGGCTGTCTCCATCGAATCAAGAGGGGTTCCTCCCCGTACGATTATCCTTGGCGTCCCGCGAAGGATCGATCCGATGCTCGGACGCCGATCGTACAGCTTATGAATTAGCGATCGGAACGGGAACGGCGAAGATGTGTATTGACTAACGTCTTGGTGAAGAATATAATAGTGTCTAAATCGACTGAAGCAAACTGCCGTGATGAGGATAAAGCAATGGGGCTCTTATGCTCAGAGAGTATCGGATTAGCTGAGACCGATATCTTAATCCCTGTTAGCGAAGTCTCCTCGGAGCTGTTCGCCTGAACCGCCGCTTGGCGCACTAGGGTGAATCGGAATAGCGCACGTTATTGCGCTTAAAGTACTCATGTTCCTCGCGGGTTCGCGAGTGCATCGTACTTTACAAGGCCGTCACCGCGAGGTGAACGGCAAACTCGGGTGGTACCGCGGAAGCTATAGCCTTTCGTCCCTTGACAGCCATTATTGGCTTCAGGCGACGGAAGGCTTTTTTGATTCATCGAAAGGAGGAAAAAGGATGACTGCTCAGGGAGTTCAAGTGAAATCCAAAGAAGAGTTGATCGAAAAATGGAGCAAGCCGGAAGTGATTACGGGATCTGAAATGCTGCTTCGTAGCTTATTGCTGGAGGGTGCGGAGTGCGTCTTCGGTTATCCGGGCGGCGCCGTACTGTTCATCTACGACGCGATGCACGGCTTTACCGACTTCCAGCATTTGCTGACTCGGCACGAGCAAGGCGCGATTCACGCGGCTGACGGCTATGCGCGTTCCACCGGCAAAGTCGGCGTATGCATCGCCACGTCGGGACCAGGGGCGACGAACCTCGTAACGGGCATCGCTACCGCGTACATGGACTCGGTACCGCTCGTCGTCATTACCGGCAACGTCGCGACGACATTGATCGGTACGGACGCTTTCCAAGAAGCGGATATCGTAGGCATCACTATGCCGATCACGAAGCACAGCTACTTGGTTCGCAAAGCGGAGGATTTGCCGCGCGTCATCCACGAAGCTTTCCATATCGCCAATACCGGCCGCAAAGGTCCCGTGCTCATCGATATTCCGAAAGACGTTTCCGCCGAGAAGACGTTATTCCAACCGGTGAACCAAGTGAACCTGCGCGGATACAACCCGACGGTTCAACCGAACAAAGGTCAAGTGGAGAAAATGATCCGCGCGATCGAGAAAGCCGAGAAGCCGGTCATTCTGGCGGGCGGCGGCGTCGTCTACTCCGGAGCGCACGAGGAATTGTACGAGTTCGTAACGAAGACGGGCATCCCGACGACGACGACGTTGCTCGGTCTCGGCGGATTCCCGAGCGGCAACGAGCTGCACATGGGCATGCCGGGCATGCACGGCACTTGGACCGCCAACACGGCGATCCAATCGGCGGATTTGCTGATCAATATCGGCGCCCGGTTCGACGACCGCGTAACGGGCAAGCTGAAGGGTTTCGCGCCGCACGCGAAAATCGTCCACATCGATATAGATCCGGCGGAGATCGGCAAGAACGTGCCGACGGACATTCCGATCGTGGGGGACGTCAAAGCGGTGCTCCAGCAAGCGAACGCGATCGCCAAGTTCGCGGGCAAAGCCGACGCATGGCGCAAGCAAATCGCGCAATGGTCCGCGGAGAAACCGTTTAAGTATATCGATTCCGACGTGGAGCTTAAGCCGCAGTGGGTCATCCAGATGATTCACGAGACGACGAACGGAGATGCGATCGTAACGACGGACGTCGGCCAGCACCAGATGTGGGCCGCTCAGTATTATCCGTTCAACAAACCGCGTTCGTGGGTCACTTCCGGGGGACTCGGCACGATGGGCTTCGGATTCCCGTCGGCGATCGGCGCCCAGATGGGCAACCCGGGACGCACGGTCGTCTCGATCAACGGCGACGGCGGCATGCAGATGTGCGCGCAAGAGCTCGCGATTTGCGCCATCAACAACATTCCGGTTAAAGTGGTTATCATCAACAACCAAGTTCTCGGAATGGTTCGCCAATGGCAAGAGCTTATTTACGACAACCGGTATAGCCATATCGACCTATCCGGCAGCCCTGACTTCGTCAAGCTGGCCGAAGCCTACGGCGTCAAAGGCTTCCGCGCATCGAACAAGGAAGACGCGCGCAGCGCATGGGAGGAAGCATTGAATCATCCGGGGCCTGCGGTCGTCGAGTTCGTCGTCCGTAAGCATGAGAACGTGTATCCGATGGTTACCCAAGGAAGCACGATCGATCAGATGATCATGGGGGATTCCGAATGAACCGTAAATATACGATCGCGATTCTAGTCAACGACCAACCGGGCGTGCTGCAACGGGTTTCCGGCCTGTTCGGCCGCCGCGGGTTCAACATCGAGAGCATTACCGTCGGCGCTTCGGAAGAAACGGGTTTGTCCCGGATGGTTATCGTCACGACGGGCGACGACCATACGCTGGAGCAAATCCAGAAGCAATTGTACAAGCTCATCGACGTCATTAAAGTGATCGACATTAGCGCGAATCCGATGGTCGCCCGCGAGCTGGGCCTCATCAAAATCGGCTCCGAGCCGTCCACCCGGCCTGAAATTCTGGGAATCGTGGAGACGTTCCGCGCGGCTGTCGTCGATATCGGCCCTTCGTCGCTAGTCGTTCAAGTCGTCGGCGATTCCGAGAAAATCGACGCGATGATCGAACTGCTGAAGCCTTACGGCATTCGGGAGCTTTCCCGAACCGGCGTCACGGCAATGAACAGAGGTTTGAAGTAAAAGCAAGAAAGCACGGAGCGCCCGCTCGAAGCGGGGGTTCGAGTGGAGCGAGCCTCGGGCTTTAGCACGATGTCGCGACGGCGCGTTAGCGCCGCCATTGGAACGCCCGCTTCGAGGGTCGACATATTCGCATCATCACCCATTTTAAGGAGGAACACATTCCCATGGCAGTTAATCTTTTTCATGAGAAAGACGCCGACCTCGGCGTTCTTAAAGGCAAGACGATCGCGGTAATCGGCTACGGCAGCCAAGGCCACGCGCAAGCGCAAAACCTGCGCGACAGCGGCCTCAACGTCATCATCGGCCTTCGCGAAGGCAAATCCGCGCAAGCGGCGCGCAACGACGGCTTCGAAGTTCTGAACGTAGGCGACGCGACTCGCAAAGCGGACGTCGTTCAGATCCTGATGCCGGACGAAACGCAAGCCAGCGTATACAAAAACGAAATCGAGCCTAACCTCAAAAAAGGCGCGGCTCTGATGTTCTCCCACGGCTTCAACGTACACTTCGGCCAAATCGTCGCTCCTGCGGACGCGGACGTCCTGCTGGTCGCTCCGAAATCCCCGGGCCACATGGTTCGCCGCACGTACGTCGAAGGCTTCGGCGTACCGGGATTGATCGCGATCCACCAGAACGGCACGGGCAAGGCGTTCGAAATCGGCATGGCTTATGCCAAAGGCATCGGTTGCACGCGCGCGGGGGTTATCGAAACTTCCTTCCGTGAAGAAACCGAAACCGACTTGTTCGGCGAACAAGCGGTATTGTGCGGCGGCGCTTCCGCGCTCGTTAAAGCAGGATTCGAGACGTTGGTCGAAGCCGGCTACGCTCCTGAAATGGCCTACTTCGAGTGCTTGCACGAGCTGAAGCTGATCGTCGACCTGATGTACGAAGGCGGCCTCGCCTCGATGCGCAACTCGATCTCCAACACGGCGGAATACGGCGACTACGTCACCGGACCTCGCGTCGTAACGGAAGAGACGAAGAAAGAAATGAAGCGCGTTCTTTCCGACATCCAACAAGGCAAATTCGCTCGCGACTTCATCTTGGAGAACCAATCCGGACGCGCGTTCCTTACGGCTACACGCCGCAACGAAGCCGAGCATCCGATCGAAGTCGTCGGCGCGCAACTGCGCGGCATGATGCACTGGATCAAGAAATAAATAACGGACGAGCAACGAAAAACCCCGGCAAGCCGCCGGGGTTTTTGTTAAATCCCGATAATCGGCATGTTAGAATCTTGTGCTATAATAAAGAACAAAGTCACGTAAGGCTTCAGGAGGTGCGATAGTTCAGCTATGAGAAAAATCTATGTTTTCGATACGACGCTCAGGGACGGCGAACAATCTCCCGGCGTTAACCTGAATACGCAAGAAAAAGTGGAAATCGCGCTTCAACTCGAGAAGCTGGGCGTCGATCGTATCGAAGCCGGCTTCCCCGCGGCATCCCCGGGCGATCTCGCGGCGGTCAACGCCGTCGCCCGCGCCGTGAAGAACGCGTCCGTCATGGGACTAGCCCGTTCGGTGGAGAAGGACATCGACGCGGTACAGGAAGCGCTGAAGGGCGCGCAGGATCCGGCGATCCACATCTTCCTCGCGACGTCCCCGATCCACCGCAAGCACAAGCTGCGGATGGAGAAGGAGCAAGTGCTGGAGACGGCCCAGAAGGCGATCCGTTACGCGAAGAAATATTTCAGCCGCGTCGAATTCTCGGCGGAAGACGCAGGCCGCACGGAGCTGGATTTCCTGTGCGAAGTGACGTCTCTCGCGGTACGCGAAGGCGTATCCGTCGTGAACATTCCGGATACGGTCGGTTACTTGAATCCGGCCGAGTTCGGCAACATCTTCAAGACGCTCAAGGAAAACGTCGTCGGTATCGAGAACATCCAGCTGTCGGCGCATTGCCATGACGACCTCGGCATGGCGACGGCGAACTCGCTGGCCGCGATCTTGAACGGCGCCGATCAGATCGAAGGCACGATCAACGGCATCGGCGAGCGAGCAGGCAACACGGCGCTCGAGGAAGTGGCGCTCGCGCTCGCGACACGCGCGGATTATTTCCAGGCGACGACGTCGCTGAACTTGAAGGAAATCGCGCGCACGAGCCGGCTCGTCAGCAAGCTGACCGGCATGGTCGTGCCGGGCAACAAAGCGATCGTCGGCGCGAACGCGTTCGCGCACGAATCCGGCATCCACCAAGACGGCATGCTAAAGGAAAAGACGACGTACGAGATCATTTCCCCGGAAACGATCGGCCTCAGGGACAGCAAGCTCGTGCTCGGCAAGCACTCCGGACGCCATGCGTTCCGCGAGAAGCTCGTCGACCTCGGTTACGAGTCGTTGACGGAAGAGCAAGTGAACGCGGCGTTCGGCAAGTTCAAGGACGTGGCCGACCGCAAGAAGAACGTTAGCGACGAGGACATCCGCGCGCTGCTCGAAGAAAAAATCATCGAGACGCCGGAAGTGTTCGCGCTGGAACAGCTCGTCGTATCGTTCGACAGCCATTCGACGCCGAGCGCGACCGTTACGCTGAAGACGCAGAAGGGCATCGCGAAGCAAGCTTCGGAAGGCAACGGCACCGTCGACGCGATCTATCAAGCGATCGACAAGCTGACCGGAGAAGCGGTCGAGCTGGACGATTACACGATCAAGTCCGTCACCGACGGCACGGACGCGCTCGGCGAAGTGCACGTCGTGCTGAAGCAAGGCGAGACGTCCGCGCAAGGCCGCGGCGTCAGCACGGACATCTTGGAAGCGAGCGCGCGGGCTTACGTGGACGCGTTGAATCGGCTCGTCGACAAGCGCAACGCGCCGGCCCGCAACCGTCGCGACAACGTCACGTTGATCTGAGTTATTCAGACGATATAAGTTTTACGCTTATTCCATTCTGAATAACCTTCGCAAAGCTATCCGGCGTCCAGCGGACGCCGAATGCGTTTTTGCTTGTCTGATCCGATTTTTCGATCCGAAGAAATGGGGAAGCCGTTCATGAATTATCGTTTCTCTAGCAAGGTGGATACGTTCACCTCTTCCGCGGTACGCGAGATATTGAAGCTTACGCAACGCAACAACATCATATCCTTCGCGGGCGGTTTGCCGGCGGAGGAGCATTTCCCGGTCGCGGCGATCGGAGAAGCGTTCCAACGCGTGCTCGCCGCCGGCAACAAGGCGTTGCAATACGGCTTGACGGAAGGCTATACGCCGCTACGCGAAAGCATATGCGAATGGATGGGCCGCAAAGGCATTAAAGTAACGCCCGAAGACATGCTTCTGACGACCGGCTCGCAGCAGGCGATCGATCTGTTGACGCGGATCTTCATCGACGCGGGCGACGTCATCCTCGTCGAGAAGCCGACGTACTTGTCCGCGCTCCAGGTGTTCCGTTCTTACGGCGCGCGGATCGTATCCGTCGACGCGGACGAAGACGGCATGGACGCCGCTGATCTGGCAGCGAAGCTGAAGCAATACCGGCCGAAGCTCGTCTACGTCATCCCTACGTTCTCCAATCCGACGGGGAAAGCGTGGAGCGTCGAACGGCGCAAGGCGGTATTGAAGCTTTGCCGCGAGAACGACGCGCTCATTCTCGAAGACGATCCATACGGCGAGCTGAAGTTCGGAGATGCATCGGTGGCGTACCCGTCGATCTTCTCGCTCGACGAACATCCGAACGGATCCGGCGTCGTCTACACGAGCACGTTCTCCAAGACGGTCGCTCCGGCTCTCCGTACGGGCTGGGTCATGGGCGATCCGGAAATTATCCGCCATATGACGCGGGTGAAGCAAGCCGCCGATTTGCATTCGAGCTCGCTCGATCAGCAGACGCTGTACCAACTGATGAAGCACTTCGATCTGGATGGCCATATCGAGTTCGTACGCGGGGAATACGAGGCGCGCATGCGTCAGATGGCCGATCTGTTGAAAGAGCAGCAGTGGCCGGGCGTCAAGTGGAACGAGCCGAAGGGCGGCATGTTCTTCTGGCTTGAGCTCCCAGAGTCCGTCGATACGGCCGAGCTCATGAAGACGGCCGTCGACTTCGGCGTCGCGTTCGTTCCCGGCGTCTCCTTCTTCGCGGACGATGCCGCCAAGAAGAACAGACTGCGGCTGAACTTCACGCACAACGACTTCGAAGGCACGATCGAAGGCTTTAAGCGGCTGAACCGGGCGATGGAGACGGTGTTGGTGAAGTAAGGTTTTCGAAGATCGTCTTGCGAAAGGCGGCACTCGCGTGCCGTCTTTTTTGCGTTCCATAGGCAAGATCCGCCATTTCGATAATCCTGCCAAGAAGAAAGTAATATAGCCCCGTTATTCCTTCGTCGCTCCTATGTCACAATGATTGCAAGCGCATTCAAAGCGGAAGAACCGCTTCTTTCGGAAGCGGGATGACAGCCAAAGCGCATGCGGCGATTGGAAAATCCGAACGGTAAAAGGAGAGTAGGGTTATGAGACAGGGGAGGAACAAAATCGTCCGGCTGGCGGGAACGGCTTTGCTGGCGATCGCGATGCAAGCGGGACTCATGCCGATCGGTGCGTCGACGACTCATGCGGCGCTGCCGTCAGTCGATGCGGTCTCGGTGGCGCCCGTAACGGCGCTGCAGAACGGCCAACGCAGCGACTTCATTATGGGGGTGGACGTCTCCGAGCTTTACGCGTTGCGCCAATCGGGGAAAAAGTTCTACGATACGGACGGCACGGAGCTTAGCGCTCTGCGCATCATGCAGAACCACGGCGTCAATTATATCCGCCTGCGGCTATGGAACGATCCGACCGACGCTTTCGGCAATCCGATCGGCGGAGGCAATACCGATCTGGCTAGCGTCATGGCCGTAGCCAAAGAAGCGAAGCAACTCGGCATGGGCGTGCTGCTTGACTTCCATTACAGCGATTTCTGGGCGGATCCGGGCACGCAGACGAAGCCGAAGGCATGGACGAACGACACCGGAGCGACGCTGGCAAGCAAGGTGTACGACTTTACGCACGACTCGCTCGCGGCGCTGGAAGCGGCGGGGGCGCTCCCGGACATGGTACAAATCGGGAACGAGATCAACGGAGGGCTGCTCTGGCCCGCGGGAAGCGGCGCATCGAACGCGGCTCCTTTGTTGCAGAAGGCTTCCGAGGCCGTACGGACGATCGATCCGGACATCAAGATCATGATCCATATGGCCGGCAATTCGAGCGGACTGGCATCTACGTTCACAGGTAACTTGAACGCTTGGACGACGGGCGCCACGGCGGTCGATTTCGACGTGATCGGAATATCGGATTATCCGTTCTGGCACGGAACGATGGATCAGAACAAAACAATTCTAGAAACGTTGGCGAGCACGTACGGCAAACAAGTCGTCGTCGCCGAGACGTCGTACGGCTGGACGCTGGACGAAGGCGACGAACAGCTCAACGTCTTCAGTCAAGCCAACGCTTACGTATCGGGCTATACGCCGACTCCGCAAGGGCAGGCGACGGAAGTCAGGGACATCATCGATAACGTGGCTAGCGTACCCGATGGAAAGGGGCTCGGCGTGTTTTATTGGGGAGGCGCTTGGCTTCCGGGGATGGAGACGGGTTGGAAGACGGGCTACGGCAGCGGATGGGAAAATCAGGCGCTGTTCGATTACAGTGGCCGCGCGCTACCTTCGCTAGATGTTTTTAAACTCGTAAGGTCATCGGGTTCTACGCCTACTGCCACATTAACGGCTGCGGACACGGTAACCCTCACAACAACCGTAGGAAGCACCTTGTCGATGCCTTTAACCGTGAAGGGACAATACAGTGACGGCTATTACCAATCGGTAGCGGTAACTTGGGACATATCAGCCGACATTACCTCTCAGAAGGGTGTCTACACCGTTACCGGAACGATTAATGGAAGTTCCGTTCAGGCGACGGCGATCGTGACCGTAAAAGCGGAAATACCGCCGAACTTGCTTGTGAACTCCGATTTGGAAAACGGCACGACGGGTTGGACGAGTTCCAACGCAAGTATTGCGAAACCGACCAGCACCGATGCCACGACGCACTCTGGGAATCATTCCATACATTATTGGTACGGCAGCAATTTTAGCAACGCTTCGGTATCGCAATCGGTATATGATGTTCCGAATGGAACGTACACATTGTCCGTTTGGGCGGATGGTGACGCGAAAGGCGCGACCGAGGTACCGTTCTTGTATGCGACAGGTTACGATGAAGGCCATCCTGACGCTACGCTAACGCAGAATTTTAGTCCAACCGGTTGGAACCAATGGAATCAATATTCCATTACAGTGCCTGTCACATCCGGCCAGGTAACGATCGGAGTCAATATTAACGGTGCAGCAGGCGCTTTCGGCGACGCGGACGATTTCTACTTTGGCCTCGTTAGCGAAGATACCGACATATCGGCATTTCAAGTGCAGCCGGTGAGCGCTTCGACTCCCGATGGCAGCGTGCTTGCCGACTGGGCAACCGTACCCGGGTCCGTAAAATATATTACGCTTGGCACCGATACGCCGGGAGCAAGTATTTACTATACGACGAACGGGGATGCCCCGAATTACGCAAGCGGCTCAAGCGTAACCCAATATTATTCGGGTCCGATTGCCATTACGGGAAAGACGGTTATTAAAGCTTATGCGTCCAAGCCGGGTTATACGAGCAGCGCAGCTTCCACCTACAACTTCGCCGCCGGTTACTCGAGCAGCGATACGCTAGTGCCTGACGGAGAGTTCGAAACGGTCGGACAATTGGGAGCTTGGAGTTTGGACGGAGGTACGCACGGAAGCGACGGGGCAGGCTATACGTTCGATACGAATAACTTTGGTCCTTTCGCGGGCTGGAATTCGTTTAATTACTTCTCAAGCAACGCTTATGATATCACCTTGTCTCAGAAGGTGACGGGTCTGACCAACGGTGTGTACTCGTTGACAGCTTACTCGATGGGACAGCCGAATCTGATAACCGGCGCCGATGGCTATTACACCAATGACTCAAGCGTGGGAACGATTCAGTTGTCGGCATCCGCATCCGGCGCGAGCAAGTCGGCCAATGTGCTCAACCAGGGCTGGAACGTCTGGCAGCCTTACCAGGTCGCAGGCATACAGGTGACTGACGGCACGCTCGACATCGCTTTCTCCGTGGAAGGGAGCGCCGGTTATTGGGGGTATCTCGATCATGTTGCTTTGACGAGAACAGGAGATATCCCAAGCCCGACTACGCCTTCGCAACCGAATCCTCAGCCGACTACGGAACCGGTATCTGTAGATAAAGGCACAGTGAAGGTAGAAGCGAAGACGGATGCGGGCGGTACGGCTGCCGTCGATCTGAAGGCGAGCGATCTGCAGGCTGCCGTTAAGTCGGCGATCGGAAATAACGTCAGCATTCAAGTGAAGACTGGCGACAACGCGAAAGAGGTACAAGTCGGTCTTCCGGCAGCGCAAATCGTCGAAGCCGGCGAGCAAGGCGTGAAAGAGATTTCGGTCGATACGGGACTGGCTATTGTCACGATCCAGCCTGATTTGCTCAAAAAGGCGGGAGTGTCCGCGAACGATGAATTGATGCTCGCTGTCAAGAAAGTCGATACTGCCTCTTTGCCGGAAGCCGTACAAGCCAGCGTGGGCGGCAATACCGTGTACGACTTCAATCTGAGCCTTGGCGGAAACAAAATCAGCGATTTCAAAGGCAACGAAGTGCAGGTCGCGATTCCGTATACGCTCAAGCCAGGCGAGAATCCGAACAAGGTTGTTATCTATTTCATCAACGACAACGGCGATCTGGAAATCGTGAAGAACGGCAAGTACGATCCTGCTACCGGAATGGTGGAGTTCAAGGCGAAGCACTTCAGCAAGTATGCGGCAGCTCATGCCAGTGTCGCGTTCAGCGACACTGGGTCGGTCGCATGGGCGACAGAAGCGATCGACGCGCTGTCGGCAAGGGGAGCCATCAACGGCGTCGGCAACGGGAAGTTCGCGCCGAATGGCGAAATAACCCGCGCTGAGTTCGCAGCGATGCTCGTCCGCGCGTTCGATCTGGAGGATGCGTCCGCGACGACGGAGCTGAGCGACGTGAAAGCGGGAAGCTGGTATTACGCGGCGATCGCTTCGGCCGGCAAGCTGGGCATCGCGGGCGGCAAGCCGGACGGCAGCTTCGGCCCCGGTGAGCGGATCACTCGTCAGGATATGGCTGTCATGGCTTATCTGGCCGCGAAGATCGCCGGGGCGGACCTGACCGCGCGCCAGGCGGAGATCGCGTTCTCCGACCGCGACAACATATCCGCTTACGCTTCCGAAGCGGTCAAGGCGATGCAGCTCGCAGGCGTCGTCCAAGGCGTCGACCATGGCGCGTTCGACCCGGCCGGGCAAGCGACGCGGGCGCAAGCCGCTGCGATCGTCTATCGAGTTTACAAGTTAGACCTATAACGCATCGAAATACAAGAAAACCGGTGGATCTCGCAAGCGCGCGAGATTCACCGGTTTCTTTCGTTATTCGATCGCAAGGTTTTCGTCCGACCCGGGCAGCTTTGCATCCGCCAGTTCGGCATGCTGGGCGGGAATCTTCACTTTGACGACAGTGCCTTTACCGACGCTGCTCTCTACCGTTAACCCGTACGGATAACCGAAGATGAGCTCCAGCCTATGATGGATATTTCTCATGCCGTACCCGCCGCTTTTCTTCTTGGCGGGACCGATCAACATATCCTTCAGCCGATCTTCCGGAATGCCGACGCCGTCGTCCGCGACGACGAGCTCGATACCTTCAGGGTCCATCATGCAGGCGATCGTGACGGTTCCGGTCGGCGTTTCCTTCTCCATGATGCCGTGAAGGATCGCGTTCTCGACGAGAGGCTGCAGCAATAGCTTTAACGTACGGTATTCATAGAGTTCCTCCGGAACGTCGACGACCAGCTCGATTCGATCCCTGAACCGCATGTTCTGAATGCGGACGTAAGCCGACACGTGCTCGATCTCGCTGCGGATCGAGATGAAATCTTCGCCGTTGCTCAAGCTCAGTTTATAGAAGTCCGACAGCGACGTAATCAGGATCCGAATATCGTCGGCGTTGTATTTCATCGCCAGCCAATTGACCATGTCGAGCGTGTTATACAGGAAGTGGGGGTTAATCTGGGCTTGGAGCGCTTTGAGCTCCATATTTTTCGCTTCGAGCCCGAGCTGGTACTTGTCCGCCGCCAAGTCCTCGATTCGCGTGATCATTCGATTAAACGTCATCGTCAGCTGCCCGATCTCGTCGTTGCTGCCGGGATCGAGATCGGCCTTGACGTTATCGACGCCGACCTTCCGCATGTTCTTCGTCAACTTCCGAATGCGAATCGTGCCGGACGCGGACACCCAGAAAGCGAGCGGGAACGTCAAAGCGGCGACGGCCAAGAAGATGACGAACATTTGGTTTCTCGATTTTTGCGCGATTTCCACGATATCGCCATGCGGCACGGCAAGCATAAAGCGCCAATCCGTATGCTCGACGGGCACGGAAGCGACGAGCGTCTTTTCCCCGTTCAACAGCACCGTCCGGAAGGCGCTGCTATCGTCGTCGTCCCCTTCCAGCGCCCCGATCATCTCGTCCGTGCTCTCGGGCCGATTCTGGCTGGAGCCGGCGATCAATTCGTTGCCGCTGTTCACGAGCAATGCGGTCGTGTGCTTCGTGAACAGCGCCTGATCCAAGATTTGAACAAGCACGCTCTTCGGCATCTCGGCGCGGAGCAAGCCGGCGAAGTCGTTGCCGAAGGACGGACTGGTCACTTTGCGGAAGAACGAGATCGTATCGCCGTCCGCGGCGGTGACCGACTCCGACGGAATCCATATATAGGGCCGGTCGCTGCGAACGATCCGCTGCATCCAAGGCTCGGCCTGCACGTCTTCCATACGGAGAAATTGATCGGTCGCCTGAACGGCCGCCATGCCGTCCCGCATGTATAAGCTGATTTTCCGAATATCGGGGTTCGTCTGCACGTTGTAGATGAGCTGGTTGAAGAAATATTCGTCCAGTAGCCAGTTGCCGATGTTATCCCGGTATTCGTCCGAACTCTTCGACACCATCGACTGAATCGTGTCGTGAATGACCATGATGTCGACGACTTTGCGGATCGAGCTCGTCTTGTAGTTAAGGAAGGAGCGGGATTGTTCGAGGACGACTTCGAGCGAATACCGCGCTTGCTTCTCCGTATCGTCCGCGGTGATGTAAGAGTTGACGCCGATGAACAATCCGGACGAGAGCGTAAGGATGAGCAAGAACGACACGAACATCTTGCTCTTAATGCTTAAATCCTGGAAGGGACGAACGATTCGCTTCATAGCTGTCACATTCTTTCCCGGTATTGGCTTGGCGTCAGCCCCGTCGCTTTCTTGAACATCGACGAGAAATAGTTCGGATCGGTAATCCCGATGGCGAGAGCGATCTCGTACAGCTTGACGCGGCGGTCCTTCAGAAGGGCCTTCGCCCGTTCCAGGCGGATTTCCGTAATGAATTCGTTTATGGTCTTCCCCGTTTCCTTCTTGAATAGGGCGCACATGTAATTCTGGCTCAAATACGTATTGTCGGCGATGGACCGGGTCGTCAGCTCCTTGTCCGAGTAATGCTCCCGGATGTACTGGACGACGATGCCGACTCTCGCGTTCACGGCGGACCGTTCCTTCAGTTGGGAGAATACGGCCTGGACGTTGCCTACGACGTAGTCGCGCAACGCTTCGAGCGTCGGCAAACCGCCGACCTCCTGCCAGATGAACTTCTCTTCCTGCTGCGGATCGGTCGCGGATACGCCTTTGTCCACCGCGAATTCGTGCAAGCTCATGAGAAGGCGGAAGATGACGTTCGTCACCCGGCCGATCTCCGGATCGCGCATCTCCCGCAACCGATGCGTCAACCGGTCGATCGCCGCGATGGTCTCCTCCTCCTTGTCGAATCGAAGCAGGCCGCGGAATTCCGCGTACATCTCTTCGAGAGGGGCGTTCGATTCTACCGGCTCGCTCGCGGGAGGCTCGGAGAAGACGAGCCCCGTCCCGAAGTAGAAGCGGGAACGGACGGCAGCAACGGCGGACAGGCATGCCTCTTTGGCCGGAGACGGCGACCCGATGCCGATCGAGAATTCGAGCCGGTCTCCGTAAGTCCGGTTCAACGAGTAGAGCAGCGATCGGGCGGTATCCTTGAAGCCGGTTGTGGACTGATCGTCGGCTTGGCGCAAGATGAGCATCGTGTCCGCGTCGAGAAGTCCGTACAAGCAGCTTCGGTCGTCCGGTTCGCCGGCGAGCTCCGCCAACCTGTCGGCTATTTCCGTCCGGTCGGATTCGGAGATCGCCGGATCGCCCTCGGAACGGGAACACAATTGGATCGCCATCGCCCGGATTTCGCCGTCCAGGAACGACGGCGCGTGCTCGCCGAGCTCGATGCGAAGCTCGGCCGGCGTTTTGCCTTCTTTGACGAGCTTCGTCAGCAAGCGCTGCCGGATAACCGAGCGGGTCAAGTTGCGATTCGCCAGCTCGGCCGCGCATTGGGAAACGCTTTCGCGAATGGCCGCCGTCATTTCCTCCAGCTTCACCGGCTTCTCGACGTAGCTGACCGCTTTCAGATGAATGGCGGATTTCAAATATTCCTTGTCCGAATATCCGCTCATGAAGATGATTTTGACGTCGGGATAACGCTCGCGGGCGTTCGTGGCGAATTCGATGCCGTTCATGCGGGGCATGCGGACGTCGCTCACGATGATGTCCGGCAAGAAGCGGGGAAGCAGTTCGAGCGCCTCCAATCCGTTGGCGGCGATCCGGACGCTTTCGATGCCCAGCCCCTTCCAATCGATATACCGTTCCAAGCTTTCGCTGGTCAGAGGTTCATCGTCTACTAGCAGCACTTTCATTCGGTTCGACCTCCCGCGTATAGTTGGTTGCCTTCAATATATCTCGTTCGCCGGAAAGGCGCAACAACGGGAAAGACGACGTCTTCATTTCCGTAATCTAACCAAGAAAATCGTAAACCTATGTCATTCTATTTGATTCGGCGAGTCCCTATAATTACATTTGCAAGCGCATCCAGAGACAGAGAACGAACGGAGAGAAGGGATCAACCATGGCAAAAGTCCGCGTCAACGGCGGAGGGAACGGCTTCGTTCAAGAGCTGTTGAAAAACAAAGTAATGTATCTCATGTTTTTACCGATCGCGGCCTATTTCATCGTGTTCAACTATTATCCGATGGCAGGCATCGTCGTCGCATTCAAAGATTTCAATTACCGCGAGGGCATGTTCGGAAGCCCGTGGGTCGGCTGGCAAAATTTCGATTACTTCTTCCATTCGGGCAAAGCGTGGATCGTTACCCGAAACACGTTCCTGTATAACGTCGTCTTCCTCGCGGCGTATACCGTCTTCTCCATCGGCGTCGCGGTCATGATCGCCGAGATGACCGGCAAGCTGTTCAAGAAGACGGCGCAGACGCTCATGTTCCTGCCTTACTTCCTATCCTGGGTCGCCGTGGCGGCCATCGTGTACAACCTGTTCAATTACGAGTTCGGCGTCGTGAACACGCTGCTGAAGAGCCTCGGGATGGAAGCGATCGACATCTACTCGAACGTCAACTACTGGTATTTCATTCTTCCGTTCTTCTACGTGTGGAAGTGGGTCGGATTCGGCAGCATCCTGTACTTGTCCGCGATCATGGGGATCGATAGCTCGATCTACGAGGCGGCCAAGATCGACGGAGCGAACATTTTCCAACGGATCCGCCGCCTGACGCTTCCGCTGCTCAAGCCGACGACGATCATCCTCGTGCTCCTCGGCATCGGACGGATCATGAGAGGCGAATTCGATATGTTCTATCAGCTTATCGGCAATAACGGGCTGCTCATGGACGCGACGGATATCATCGACACGCTCGTGTTCCGCTCCCTGGTTCTAAGCCCGGACTTCGGAATGGCTTCCGCCGGCGGTTTGTACCAATCGGTATTGTGTTTCGTCATCATCTTGCTCGCTAACGGAATCGTCAAGAAGTACGACCGAGAGCACGCGCTATTCTAATCCGACATTGAAAACGAGGTGAGCTCCATGAGAATCCGCTCCCGCGACGTGACCGCCTTTAACTACATTGCCTATATCGTTATCGGCCTGTTCGCCCTGATCACCGTATTGCCTTTCGTCATCGTCATCAGCAACTCGTTCGCTTCCGAACATTCCATCATTTACTACGGTTATTCCTTGTTCCCGAAGGAGTTCTCGCTCGACGCCTACGAGATGGTATTCCAGAATCCGGAGAAAATGCTGAGAAGCTACGGGCTCACGATATTCACGACCGTCGTCGGTTCCGCCGTATCGCTGTTCTTCTCGATGATGGCCGCCTACGTCATGTTCCGCAAGGACGTGAAATACCGGAACGGATTGGCGTTCTTCCTGTATTTCACGACGCTGTTCAACGGCGGTCTCGTTCCGTTCTACCTGATGATCGTTCAGGATTTACATCTCAAAAACCATCTGCTAGTGCTTCTGCTTTGCGGGATGTTCAACGTGTTTAATATTCTCATCCTGCGCAACTTCATTAACGGTTCGATTCCCGACGCGCTTATCGAGTCCGCGAAGATCGACGGCGCGGGAGACTTCCGGATCTTCATGGGAATCGTGCTGCCGCTATCCAAGCCCGCCATGGCCGCGATCGGGATGTTCACGGCGCTCGGCTACTGGAACGACTGGTGGACGCCTCTCATGTTCATCGAGAAAGAAAATCTCTACACGCTCCAATATACGTTGTACCGCATTTTGTCTAGCGCGAACTTCTCCACGCAGATGGTCAACAGCATTCCGCGCATCGATATGCCGAAGGAATCGCTGAAGCTGGCGCTGACGATCGTCGCGACCGGTCCGATCGTCCTTCTGTATCCGTTCGTGCAACGTTTCTTCGTACAAGGCATTACGGTAGGAGCCGTCAAGGGCTAATCGGCCGATGAGCATCGATACTTATTAAAGGAGGTGATTTCTCGCTGCGATCGCAATCGCGCGGCGCAAGAGGCAAGCCGAAGTAAGCGCAGGGGGATCTCATTCTATTCATTCACCGACAATTAGGAGGAACACAAATGAGAAATAAGAAATGGCTTTTCTCGATCGTCTCGACGATCATGGCTTTCTCGCTCGTCATCGCCGGATGCGGGAACAATAACGGCAATAACGAGAAGGGCGCGCAAGAAAGCTCCGCGGCGCCGAGCGCTTCCGCGTCCTCAAGCGAAACCGCTTCCGCGTCCCCGTCCGCCAGCGCGGACAACGCGATCGATACGTCCAAAGAAGCCAATCTCGTGTTTTATTTGCTTGGCGAAGCGCCAGCCGGCATGCCTGCCGTCGTCGACAAGCTGAACGAGAAACTGAAGGCCGACATCAACGCGACGGTCGAATTCCGTTATATCGGTTGGGGCGACTTGGCCGCGAAGTATCCGCTCGTTCTCGCCGCGGGCGAAGACGTCGACCTGATCTATACGGCGAACTGGGCTTATTATAACCAAGAAGCGGCTAAAGGCGCGTTCCGCGAAATTACGACGGAAGATCTGCAGAAATACATGCCGAAGCATTTCGCGGCGACGAACGAAGTCGCGTGGAAAGAAGCTTCCGTCGGCGGCAAAGTCTACATGGCTCCGACTTCGACTCCGGATCAAAAGGTCCCGGTTACGCTCATCCGCGGCGACTTGCGTAAAAAATACGGCGTGCCGGAAATTACGAAGTTCAAGGACCTCGAACCGTACTTGGAAGCGATCAAGAAAAACGAAAAAGGCATGATCCCGATCAACGCCGACAGCCAATACGATTTCGCGAAATCGTTCTATAACCTGCAGTGGGAAATCGGACCGGCAACGGTCGATACGGTACTGACGACGAACGGATGGTCCGGCGTTTTAACGGAGTGGGACGATCAGAGCGGCAAAGTGTACAACCAATTCGATCCGTACATCTCTGACAGCTACAAGTCCGCAGCCAAAACGATTAAATCCTGGTACGAAAAAGGCTACATCAACAAAAACGCAATCTCCAACAAAGTCCGCAGCAAAGACGCGTTCGAGCAAGGAAAGTCCGCCGTCGCTTACGGCAACACGAACGATATTCAAAGCACGCTCGCCAAAGCGCTGGAAGAAGGCTGGGAAGTCGAGATCATCCCGAACCTGTCTTCCAAAGGCACTTACCCGCAAGATCCGTACATCAATAACGGCGTAGCCGTGGCAGCAAGCTCCAAAAACGGGGAACGCGCGATGATGGCGCTCGATCTGATCATGGAAGATCCTGCCTACAACAATCTCGTATATTTCGGTATCGAAGGCGTCAACTACGTCGTGAAAGACGGCAAAATCGCGCTTCCGGGCGGCGTTACCGCCGAATCGAACACGTATCCGCCGGACGCGGCGGGCTTCTGGTTCACGAACAAGAGCCAGCATCTGCCTCTCGCTTCGTGGAACGAGCAATATATCGCTCACAAGCAATCGCTTAAACACATTCTCGTTCCTTACGTTTTCAACTCGCTCTCCATGGACACTTCCGGCATTAAGTCGGAGCTCGCGACGATGGGAACGGTCGGCCAGCAGTATCAGCTTCCGATCCAAGGCGGTATCGTGAAAGACGTGGACGCCGCGTACGCGACGCTCGAGGAGAAGGTCAAGAAAGCCGGCTTGGAAAAAATAATCGAAGAAGCGAACAAACAAACGCAAGCTTACCTGTCGAGTCAGAAATAATAGCAATGCCGGAGGAGCCGACCGTCGCGTCGGCTCTTTTCCAATTCGATCCAAAGGGTTTTCGGCCGCGCGGCGCGAAAGTTACTGGAAGCGATCGTTCGCGCGCAGGGGAGGCCATATATCGTGAATCGCAAATGGTTGCTGGCGGTCGTGCTCGTCGCGTTCGCGATCGGCAGCATGACGGCTTGCGGGAGATCGGATTCCGGGAAGCCATCCGTCAAGGAAGGCAACGACCGGACGACGACGCTCGTCGGTTACTTGATCGGCTCGGCGCCGCCCGGACTGCCGGCCGTGCTGGAGGAACTGAACAAGAAATTAAAGCAAGACATCGGCGCTAAGCTGGAGCTTCGGTACATCCAGTGGGGCGAGATGGCGGCCAAATATCCGCAGGTGCTATCGTCGGGAGAGACCGTCGACTTTATTTTCGCGGCGAACTGGGCGTATTTCGCGCAGGAGGCGGCCAAAGGCTCGTTCCGCGAAATCACGAGGGACAAGATCCGTAAATACATGCCTCTTCACGATAAGGCGACGAACGGCAGAGCTTGGGAAGAGGCCAGCATCGGCGGCAAAATCTACATGATCCCGACGTCGACGCCGGACATGAAAGTTCCCGTCACGCTTATCCGGGGCGATCTAAGGAAAAAATACGGATTGCCCGACATTCGCCGCATGTCCGATCTCGAGCCTTACTTGGCCGCGGTCAAATCGAACGAGCCGGGCATGGTGCCGATCCAAGTGGACAAGCAGTACGACTTCATCAAAACCCATGCCAATCTGCAGTGGGAGACGGGGCCTTCGTCCGTCGACGTCATCATGACGACGAACGGGTTCTCGGGCGTGTTCACCGATTGGGACGATCCGAGCGGCAAGCTGCTCACGATCTTCGACGAGCCGCTTCGCTCCAATTACGTCCAAGTCGCTAAGACGGTGAAAAGCTGGTACGACAAAGGCTACATCAACCACGACGCGTTCGCCAACAAGATCAGAAGCAAGGATTCGTTCGAGCAAGGCAAGTCGGCGGTCGCCTACGGGAATTCGAACGACATCCAATCGACGATCGCGAAGGCGGAGCAGCAAGGCTGGGAAGTGGAGATCATTCCGAACCTGTCCCGGAAAGGCACCTATATTATGGATCCTTACATTAATAACGGAGCCGCCATTCCCGCCGATTCGAACCATGCGGAGCTGGCGATGCGGGCGCTTGATCTGATCATGGAGGAACCTTCGTACAGCCAACTCGTGTATTTCGGTATCGCCGGGAAGGATTACGTCGTCAAGGACGGTAGGATCGACTTGCCGTCGGGCATGACGCCCGGGCAGAGCAGCTACCCGCCGGACGCCGCCGGATTCTGGTTCACGAACAAGTCCGGGCATCTGCCGAACGCCTCGTGGAGCGACAATTACGCGAAGCATCGGGAAGAAGTCCCGAATATGCTCGTTCCGTATGCCTACTCCGCGTTTACGTTTAATGTGGTCTCGGTCCGGGGAGAGCTCGAGAAGGTCAATCAGGCGGCGATCCAATATTTGAACCCGATTCTGAGCGGGATGGTCGCCGACGTGGACGTCGCGTTTAAGCAAGCGCAGGCGGCGATCGACGAGGCCGGATTCGCGAGCGTTTTCGAAGAGGCGAAGAAGCAGTCGGCGGCGTATTTGCATCCATAGTCAGCGCCTATCGAATTAATAGCTTTTATCTATTTTGTCAATGGAGCCAAATGTACTACAATTGAGAGAAGGTCTCAGTAGATAACCTATACCCGACATTGGAGTGAATATTAATCATGGCAGAAATCAAAAAAATCGCCGTCGTCGCAGGCGACGGAATCGGCCCGGAAGTCGTCGCGGAAGCGATCAAAGTCATGCGCAAAACGGAAGAACTGTTCGGTCTGCAATTCGAATTCGAACACGGCTTGTTCGGCGGCATCGCGATCGACGAGCGCGGCACGCCTCTCCCGCAAGACACGCTCGACATGTGCAAAGGCTCCGACGCCGTATTGCTCGGAGCGGTCGGCGGACCGAAATGGGACAACAACCCGAAAGAGCTTCGCCCGGAGACGGGATTGCTCGGCATTCGTAAGGCGCTCGGCTTGTTCTCCAACATTCGTCCGGCCGTCGTGTTCGATTGCTTGAAGGACGCTTCCACGTTGAAGCCGGAAGTATTGGAAGGCACGGACCTGATCGTTATCCGCGAATTGACGGGCGGCATCTACTTCGGCGAGAAATTCCGCCGCGAAGGCGCGCACGGCCAAGAAGCGATCGATACTTGCGTCTATAACGTCGCGGAGATCGAACGCATCGTGCGTCAAGGCTTCGAAGTCGCGCAGAAGCGCAGCAAGCGCCTCGCGTCCGTCGACAAAGCGAACGTTCTCGAAACGTCCCGCCTCTGGAGAGAGACGGTTAACCGCATCGCGCCGGAATATCCGGACGTCGAGCTTGAGCACGTGCTAGTAGACAACTGCGCGATGCAATTGCTCCGCCGCCCTTCCAGCTTCGACGTCATCGTGACGGAGAACATGTTCGGCGATATTCTGAGCGACGAAGCGGCGATGCTGACGGGTTCCATCGGCATGCTGAGCTCCGCTTCCCTCGGCGAAGGCAGCTTCGGCCTGTACGAGCCGGTTCACGGCTCCGCGCCCGACATCGCGGGCCAAGGCATCGCGAACCCGATCGCGACGATCCTTTCCGTCGCGCTCATGTACCGTCTGACTTTCGGTTACGAAGAAGCGGCCACGGCGATCGAAACGGCCGTCAAGAACGTGCTGGACGCCGGTCACCGCACGGGCGACATCGCGGTCGATAAGAGCAAAGCGATCGGCACGACGGCGATGGGCGATCTGATCGTCGCCGCGATCAAACGCTAATCGATCTAAACTTTAATTATAATTATTCTAAAAAAAGAATAGTTATCATCTTGACTAGCTTGCCCGCGGGTGGTACGATTTTTAACGTGATCAATGACTAGTACAAGCACTGGCGACAAGGTCGGGCTTACAGGAGGTAATGATTCATGGCAGAGCGTTTGGTAGGACGTCCGGCACCGGATTTTACGCTTGAAACGGCGAACGGCGACGGCAAAGACTTCGGTAAAGTATCTTTGTCCGATTACAAGGGCAAATGGCTCGTATTGTACTTCTATCCGCTGGACTTCACGTTCGTGTGCCCGACGGAAATCACGGCTCTTTCCGATGCGAGCGAAGTATTCAAAGGCCTGAACACCGAAGTACTCGGCGTCAGCGTCGACAGCAAACATAGCCACCGCGCTTGGATCAATACGGCTAAGAACGACAACGGTCTCGGCCAACTGAACCACCCGCTCGGCGCCGACATCACGAAGCAAGTCGCTCGCGACTACGGCGTGCTGATCGAAGAAGAAGGCATCGCTCTTCGCGGCTTGTTCATTATCGATCCGCAAGGCGAACTGAAATACCAAGTCGTTAACCACAACGACGTGGGCCGCAGCGTGGAAGAAACGCTTCGCGTGCTTCAAGCGCTTCAATCCGGCGGTCTATGCCCGATGAACTGGAAAGCGGGCGACAAACATCTCGTCGCGAAATAAGCCCGACCGATAACGACGCAACTCCCCGGAACGAAAGTTCCGGGGAGTTTTTAGGCTTCGGCGACAGCGTATTTGCTTGGAATAGCAGGAATTGGGCTCATGAGTAGAGAATATAGTGTGAACAATACTAGTGCTGTTGCGAAGGAGGGGAAGGCGATGAGCTTTTGCTGCGGAGCTAGCATGATCGGTACGAAGGGAACGCTGAAGCATTACCGTACGCGCATCCATAACGTGCCGATTCTGTTCTGTCCGGTTTGTCATCGGATCGAAGTGCACTACCTCGTGGAGAACGAGTACGAAATATTGGCGGAATACGCGCACGGCGACGGGGCATCCGAAGTCGACTTCCACGATTACGTCGACGAATCCGACAAAGCGCTTCACGAGAATTGCGTCAACAACGAAGAAGAAGACCCGGCGGTCATCGTGCAGAACCAGATCGACATGTCGCTCGACCTGCTGACGTTCGCCAAGGAAATCCGCGATGCCGAGTGGGAGCAACAATTAAAGAAGCGGCTGATCGTTCTTAGCCAGCGTCGTCACAAGTTAAAAATGAAACGAGCGCCCGGCGGCGCGGTGTAAGCGACAGCCGCGTCCGGGATTCCGATATCGCAAGCCGATCGTCAGACCTGCAGACCGCCCCGGGAAGATTTCTTCTGCGGGGCGGTCTTTTTTTCGGGGGTACCCCCCGAAAATCGAAGGCCCAAGCGAAAAGTATGAATGTGGGGTGAGCGAGTGCTGCTCGTATTATTGAAGAAATGGCTAAGCTCGCCCGAGCGTCCGGCGGTTTCCCCGCGAACGGGAGAAGGACCGGAAAGCCAGGTAGAGCGAATACGGCAAGGCGAAGAACGGCTGCGCGACGAGCTGATTAGAAGCTATCATCCATACATATTAAAGACGACCAGCCGGTTTTGCCGCCGGTACGTCGACCCGGCCCATGACGACGCGTACAGCGTGGCGTTAACGGCGTTCGACGAGGCGATCAACCGTTTTTCGAGCGATGCCGGCCGGTCTTTTTTGGGATTCGCCGAAACGGTCATTCAGCGCAGGTTGATCGACCATGCGAGACAGGAAAGGAAGCACGCGGCGGTCGTGCCTTATAGTTCGTTCGACGCGGATCCGAGCGACGGCGAAAGCCCGGGTAATCGTCTTGAAATCGCGCAAGCGATGGAGGCGTACGAACGGAAGAGAACGGCGGACGACCGGAAAGCGGAAATCGCCGCCTTATCCGAAGAACTCGCGGGCTACGGCATTACGTTCGGGGATTTGGCGGACCATTCCCCCCGACAT
This sequence comes from Cohnella suwonensis, assembly GCF_042655365.1. Taxonomy (NCBI): domain Bacteria; kingdom Bacillati; phylum Bacillota; class Bacilli; order Caryophanales; family Paenibacillaceae; genus Cohnella; species Cohnella suwonensis. The sequence goes on from NZ_JBHSMH010000067.1 coordinate 96,612, forward strand.
CGGGATTCGAGGGTCGCTTTGTTGAAAGTCGGAAGAAGAATGGGCGAAGACGAAAGGCTGTGTCTCATGTTAAGGCAGAAGAAGCAGCTCCCGATCAAGGAGCTGTGCGAAGGCGGGGACATTACTCGCAAGACGGCGGAACGGCATCGCAAATATTTGATCGCGGTCGGATTGATCGCTTACGGCACTTATCCCTATTTACGCGAATACATCGGGCTGGATCACGACGGAGAGGAGGCGACATCATGAATCGCGGAACGGTAATGGCATTGGAGAAACGCTCGGCCGTGCTGCTGATGCCGGACGGACGGTTCGTTCGGGTCAAGCGGGAACCCCAACACGAAATCGGGGAAGAAGCCTTCGCGCGCGGCGACGGCGCGAGATCGACGGCGAGAACGCGAAGGCGAATGCTGCAAGCGGGCGCCTCCGCGATGGCGATTATGCTGGTCGCGTTCGGTTTCTTCCTGTTCCGGACGCCTCCCGTCGTCGCCTACGTATCGATGGACATCAATCCGAGCATCGAGATTGGACTGGACGCCAAGAAAAACGTGCGGGAGCTGCGGGCGGTGAACGAAGATGCGCTCCTCGTCGTGGAAGGCATACGCTTCAAGGGCAGAAAGCTGGAAGACGTCATGAACGAGGTGGCCGGTCAATTGGCGGAAGGCCATTACTTATCGGTCGAAGACGGGGACATCGTCATCGTCAACGTGCCCGTCCGTTCTCCGGGACGGGAGTGGGAAGAAATCGTAACGGACACCGTTAGCCGAATTCTGAACGAAGCGGCAAGCGACGGCGCGGCGGACTCGCTTCGGGTGACGACGTTTACGGTACCGAAGGAAATCAGGGACGACGCGAACGCGAACGGAATTTCTTCCGGTAAAATGGCTTTCTGGCTCATTTCCAAGCAGGAAGGGCATGACGTGACGCTCGATGCGATCAAAGCGAGCTCGCTCGAGGATATCGCATCCGATTGGGGCGGCGTTAAGCAAGTGATCGGCGATTACGAGAACAAACGCTTGGTCGTCGACGATCGCGGCGGACTTCGGCCCAAAGGCGACGATGACGGCAAGAAAAGCGACGGCGATAAGAAAAACGGAACCGCCGGCACAAGCAACAACGGCGAAGACTTGCAGGGCGATAACGTCAAGAAGCCGGACGAGGGCAAGAAGACAGAAGGCGATATAAGCGACGACGGCAAGAAGAACGGCGACAAGAAAAACGACGGCAACAAGAATGACGATCAGAAGAACGACGATCAGAAGAACGACGATCAGAAGAACGACGATAAGAAGAACGAGGATGAGAAGAACGACGATAAGAAGAACGATGATAAGAAGAACGACGGTCAACCGGCGACGGCGAGCGCAAAGCCGACGGATAACGACAACGATCGCAACAGCGGCGGCGACCGCCTCGGTAGCGACCGCGATAACGACAAAAACGATAAGGGTCAAAACGACGGGAAGCGCGGCAACGGTCGGGATGGCGGCCGCGATGGTCGTGACGATCGGGATTAAGAGAGAGTACCCTGAAATCGAGAGTTAAGGCCTATGCGCGTTTCGACCTTGCTCGACAAGTTCTCCCGTTGACAGTAATGCTAATTAATGGCTATGATTTGATTAATTTCGAATTGATAGAATGCCAGCTTTAGCCAGTTACGGGGGAATACTCGAATGGACGGTTGGAGAACGAGATATTTTCCGGTCCTTGCGGATTTCGTTCGCAACGGAGGCAATGGTTGCCGGGCCCAGACAGAGCAGTTATGGATCGAACTCGACGGCCTTTCGGCGGCCGAGATTTTGGAGCATCACGAAGAAAGCGTCAAGCTGCTGCTTTCCAACGAGGAACCCGAAGACCGGCTGACGTTCGTTCACCGGTCTCTTTTGTTTATAACAGAATTGCTCTTGTCGTTGCGCCTGTCGGACAGCGCTGCGACGCGCGAGAACGCCGAAGCGGAACAATTGCTCATCGGAGCGAACGCTATCCATTCCGCCTCGATCGACGACGAACGCCCGAGCAAGTTCGAGACGGTGCTGCAGCATATGGACAGCGGAGTCGCGCTGTTCGACGACTCGGGCACGCTGCGGTTCCTGAACGTGCAGATGTCGCGTTTGCTGCAAGTGCCGAGGAGGGTGCTGATCGGCAGCACGCTGCGCGAGCTTTTTTTTCACCCCGCGCTTTCGTTGTCCATTCGGAAGAACATGCTGAGAACGGTGAAGGAGATGAAGCGCAACCGCCGTTTTCACGGCGAGTTCCAGGACGCGAGCGGGCGGTTCCTTCTCGTCAGCATCTCGCAAACCGACGAATTGGACGGCGATTACCTCGTCAGCGTCAAGGACGTGTCGGAATATAAGCAGATCGAGCAGGCCGCGTTCCAGAACGACAAGCTGGCGATGCTGGGCAAGATCGCCGCGGCGATCGCCCACGAAATCCGCAATCCGCTCACTTCGATCCGCGGCTTCATCCAGCTGTTGAACCCCTATCTGAACGAAATCGGCAAGCAAGAATACGGTCGCATTATTTTGTCGGAGATCGACCGCGCCAACGACATTATTTACGAATTTCTGAATTCCTCCAAGCCGACCGCTCCGATGAAGCAGAAGATTCTCGTCGGCTTGCTGCTGAAGGAAACGATTCTTCTGTCGGAAAGCGAAGCGCTTATGAAAGGGATCGAGATTCATCACGAAATCTTCGATCCGTTCCTGACCGTGGCCATAGACGCGAAACAAATCAAACAAGTGCTGCTTAATATGATCAAGAACGCGATGGACGCGATAGCCGATACCGACGACAACCGCAAGGGGAGCATCGGCATCATTTCCCGCAAGGAGGGCAAATACGCCCTCATCTCGATCAAGGACAACGGCAAAGGAATGATGCGTTCGACGTTAAACCGGCTGTTCGATCCGTTCTTCACGACGAAGGAAGAAGGAACGGGCTTAGGGCTATCCGTCAGTTACCGGATCATCAGCAATCACGGAGGAACGATTCACGTCGACAGTCAGCATAACGAAGGTACGGAATTTCTGATTTATTTGCCATGCGTCGAAGGAAAAGAGTAGAATCGGGGTGAAGTGCAACAGATCATCTCGGGGTGGGACGCAGGAACATGTTATGGAAAGATTGGTCTCTGAAATGGGAGTTGACGAACGCCCTGGATTTCAGCGGGAGCGAAGCCGACGTCGCCGACGTCGCAATCGTCGTCGCTGACCAAGAAGCGGTGCGCGGCGAAGAGCCGTTGATTTGCCCGGAATTGGACCGCGAGCTAAGAGAGCTCACGGCTAGAGGCATATATACAGGCAAACCGGGAGAAGTCGCGCTCGTGCCGACGTTGGGGCTTCTGCCTTGCCGTTACGCGCTATACGTCGGCGCGGAAGGCAATCGTCCTTATGCGGCGAAAGCGCTTAGGGATGCCGCGGGGGCCTTGGGGGCGACGCTTCTGGGCTATAAGATCAAGAGAGCGTTAGTCGTCGCGCCGGCAGGGCCGGCTTCGGCGGAGAACGGCGCCGGTCCGCGCGAAGCGGCGCAAGCGTTGACGGAAGGACTTCTTCTCGGCCTGTACCGCAGGAACAGCCGATCTACCGAGGGCAGAGAGCAAGCTTCGCTCGAGGAGGTCTCTTTCGCGTTGGCGGCCGACGTCGATCGGCTAGCTTGGCGGGACGGCATCGGCGCCGGCGTCCGGAACGCGAACGCGGTCTGCTACGCGCGCGAACTGACGAACGAACCGGCGAACTTGCTCACGCCGGAACGGCTGGCGCAAGAAGCCCGTTCGCTCGCGGAGACTTACGGACTCGAATGCCGCATCTACGACGAGACTGAGGCGGCCGCGGAAGGGATGGGCGGACTTCTCGCCGTCGGAGGCGGCAGCGTCAACCCGCCGCGGATGATCGTGCTGAAGCACCGGGGGAATCCGGATGCAGCGGAGACGATCGGTTTGATCGGCAAAGGCGTAACGTTCGATACGGGCGGCATCTCGATCAAGCCCGCTCTCGGCATGGAAGAGATGATCTCGGACATGGGCGGCGCCGCGGCGGTTCTCGGCGCGATGCGCGCGGTCGGGGAAGGGAAGCCGCGGGCGAACGTCGTCGCGGTCGTGCCGGCGGCGGAGAACATGCCTTCCGGCAGCGCGTTCAAGCCGGGCGACGTCGTGCGCATGTACGGCGGGAAGACGGTCGAGGTGCTGAACACGGACGCGGAAGGACGGATCGTGCTCGGCGATGGGCTGACGACCGCGATTCGCGAAGGCGCGACGAAGCTGATCGACGTGGCGACGCTGACCGGAGCGGTCATGCACGCGCTCGGCGACGTGACGTCCGGCGTCTTCTCGAACGACGAAGCCTATGCCGATCGTTTCGTTAGCGACGCGCGCCGAGCCGGAGAGTACGTCTGGCCGATGCCGACGTATCCGGAGTACCGCCGGTTGCTGAAGAGCGACGTCGCCGATCTGAAGAACCATGGCGGTACTTGGGCGGGCGCGATCGCGGGCGCGATGTTCGTCGGCAGCTTCGCGGAAGATCTGCCTTGGATCCATATCGACATCGGCGGAACGGCTTGGATGTGGAGCGACCGCGGGTTCGAGAGCAAGGGAGGTACGGGAGTGATGGTCAGGTCGTTGCTAGCGCATATCGAGGAGTCGGGCGAAGGGATTCGGTAAGAGGTTGTTCAAAAAGTCCGATTTTGATCACGAAGCGGATCAGGAAGCTTATTCGGCATCGAATCTTGAATTCAGCCGGGAATTCCGGTTCTCACGTAGGTTTGCCTACGCTCCGATCCTCATTCCCTGGCTTCTTTCAACCTTCTCGGTGCTGAAAACCGGACTTTTTGAACACGCACGGTAAGGGAATCCGGAACAACATGGGGGAACGTTAATGGGCAGCTTGCTGAGGGGATTCAAGCAATCGCTGGCGCTCGGAAGGCCGAGCGAGTCGGAAAGCCGCAGAGGATTGCGGATATCGATTATCGAAGGCATACCGGCGAACATTTTGGGGAACTTGTTAGGCGGTCCGCTTCAGACCGTCTATTTGACATATCTCGGATTTACCGCGTTTCACATCGGGCTCGTCATGGCGATTCCGCCGTTCGCCCTGCTTGTGCAAGTACTAATCGCCTTCGCCATGCAGTCGTGGCACAACCGCAGATTCTACCTCTTGCTGTTCGCCGTCGTTCACCGATTATTGTGGGTAGCCACGGGTCTTATTCCGCTTACGTTCCCGGACGATGCTTGGATCCCGGTCTACTTGGCGCTATGGCTGACGTCGATGATCGCGGGGCAAGCGGGCGGCGTAATCTGGACGTCGATGATGGCGGATATCGTGCCCGCCGCAGTGCGGGGCAAGTATTTCGGCATCCGGAACACCGTTCACTGGGCGGTCGTCTGCCTTACGCTACTGGCCGGGGGACAATTGATGGATTGGCTTCCGGGCACGAAAGGATTCGTCGTGCTGTTCGCGATCGGCGCCGCGTGCGTCTTCTGGAACGGGTGGGGGCTCGCGAATTATCCGAACCCGCCGTTCCAGCCTTCGGAGAGCGGAAAGTCGTTAAGAATGCTGTTGCTTCCATTTAAGGATCGGCGTTTTCTCTCCTCGACGTTCTTCATTTCCGCATTCATCCTCTTGCAAAATATCGTGGTTCCGCTGTTCTCTTACGTCATGTTGGAAATCATGGCCCTCGGCACCGGCAAAGTGACGCTCATCATCATGCTGCAAAATCTCGTGATGATGGTTAGTTACTATTATTGGGGCGTACTGAACAGCCGGTATTCGACGAACGCCTTGCTCCTGTGGACGTTTCCCTTGATCGCGGCGTCGTGCGCGATATGGGCGGGCATGGCCGTCGTCCCTGCGATTCTCGTGCTGATCGTCGCGCATGCGCTGCTGGGCTTCGGATTCGCGGGCTATAACCTGCTCGTGTTTAACTTCCTGATCGGCGATTCGCCGAAATCCGAACGGCCGATGTACGTCGCCTTGTTCTCGGCGTTCACGGGCATCGCCGGGTTCATCGGACCGATCGCCGGCGGTTGGCTGTACGATCGCGCCTCGGACGGTCCGCTTTGGCTTCGGACTTACGGCATATCCGCCTTCGCCGGCATCGCGCTTCTCGTCTTGTCCGTCGCGATCGCCCCGTTCGTCTTTCGATCGAGCAATCGCCCTTTTTCTGATTCCGGAAAGACGACCGCTTGACAGGAATAACTGTAATGTATATTATTACAGTATAGCCGATATGTAATTGGTTCAGTTACAGTTAATGGAGGCCGAAACGATCCAATTCCGGGACAGGTGGTGTCGAAGATGAATTTCGAAGTTAGCGATTGGGTGCAAGCGAAGACGAGAAACGGCGAGTTCGTGCACGGATTTATCGAGTCTTTCGACGATAGTCGGCAAGTGGCCAAACTATTCGTCGTCCGCTCGGACAATGAGCTATCGGTCGGGCAGTCGACGACGGCGCTCGTTCATTGGCTGAGGAAATTGCCGACGCTCTCGATGGACGAACCCGTCTTGATCCGGAACTTGATCGATATCGCTCTCGCGACGCGGGACGAAACGTGGTTCGAAGAGCTGAGCGAACGGCTTGGCGATGCAAAGGCGCAAGGAAACAAAGCGGATATGCCGCAGTCTTTCGTCGGTTTGCCGACTTCCAACCGCCTTCGCCATAAAGTCTGACGAGATTCCAACGCCTCGCCTTGCCTGACGGGCTAGGCGTTTTTCTTTGCGTCAGACCGCGACCGTTACTCGTTCGCTTCGCCCGGTTCCGACATGAACCAAAGGATGTGCGTGCATGCCGCAGACGAGAATCGTCGCGTTTTTGTTCGCCCAATCGAGGCCAAGGAAGCTGGCTCCCCTCGAGTTCAGCATCCGATAGTCCTTGTCGAACGAGTCGTGTCCGCAGCAAGGGCAAGAGATCGTTCGTTCGCCGGCGTAATAGCGCATGGCATTCGCTCCTTGGTAAGTGATTACATCCGTTATCTTTACGCTTCCGCGCGACGTTGGTTGCAGTCGGAGTCCCGCGCGAGCGGACAATCGTTACTTAGTACGGTAAAGTATAGTTCTTCCGCGGAAGCCCAAGCCTCGTTATAATGGGGAAAACAAAGCACGCTGCGCGCTCTTGGGAGGTACCTCGAACGATGGTTAATAAATTACCTTTGAACAAACACGGCTTCTCGTCCAGCCAGCTCGCGCTCGGATGCATGGGCTTAGGCGGAGGTTGGAACGACAATCCGGTATCGGCGGCCGACGTCAAGCAGGCGCACGAGGCGATCGACGCGGCTCTCTCCATCGGAATCGATCTGTTCGACCACGCCGACATCTACGGCTTCGGCAAGTCCGAGCAAGTATTCGGCCTCGCTCTGAAGGACCGTCCGGAGCTTCGCGACAAAATCATCCTGCAATCCAAGTGCGGCATCCGCCTCGGCACGCCGGACTATCCGCGGACGCGATTCGACTTCTCGAAGGAACATATCGTCTCCAGCGTCGACGGCAGCCTTTCCCGGCTCGGAGTCGAGAAAATCGACATTCTGCTGCTGCACCGCCCGGATCCGCTGGCGGAGCCGGAGGAAGTGGCGGAAGCGTTCGCGGAACTGAAGCGGGAGGGCAAAGTCGGCCGGCTGGGCGTTTCGAACATGAGCGCCGCCCAGATGGGCTTCCTGCAGGCATCGCTTGACGAACCGCTCGTCGCGAACCAGATCGAGATGAGCTTGCTGAAGCTCGATTGGCTTAATTCGGTCGTTCACGTCAACCAGGAAGAAGGCAAGATGAGCAACTTCCCGGAAGGAACGATCGAATACTGCCGCTTGAATGACGTCCAGATCCAAGCTTGGGCGCCGCTGGCGAGAGGGCTGTACAGCGGCAAGGACGTGTCGGGGGAGAAGCCGAGCGTGCGGGAAACCGCCGCGCTCGTCGCGAAGCTGGCCGAAGAGAAGGGGACGACGAGGGAAACGATCGTGCTCGCGTTCCTGATGCGCCACCCGGCGAACGTCCAGCCGGTCATCGGTTCGGCCAATCCGGAGCGTATCGTCGCTTGCAGCGATGCCGTCAAGATCGTGCTTTCCCGCGAGGAATGGTATCATTTGTACGTGACGTCCCGCGGGCGCGTCATGCCCTGACCGATGAAGCATGAGCTTCTCGGCGCGGAACGGGAATCGGACGAGCTTCTTCGATCGGTCGAAGAGGCTCGTTTCTTTATTTTCCGATTGGATGTAAAATGTAAGGGTATTCAATTCGAATCGACGAGGTGATGGGTGTGGAACTAATCGTTACGCCTTCCGCGCTTTCATGCTTCAAAGGAGAATGGGGCATCGGGGACGGCGAAGTCGTCCGGGTGTTCGTGCGTTACGTAAGCGGAGGGGAGACGCCGTTCGCGTTCGGCATTACGAGGGATACGCCCCTCGATGCCGCGGTGAAGACGGTCGCGGAGCGGGTCACCTTCTATATGGAGAGCAAGGACGTGTGGTTTCTGGAGGGCAGAAGCTTGCGGATCGACCTCGAAGGCGACGACATCGTTTTCCGATTGGCATAAAGAACGGGCGGATCATGCTAGCAATGGCTGCCGGTTTCATGTAAACTAAGAATCACTATGTTTCGAAATCGAGCAAGCTTGCATAAGCAAAGGAGAAGGCATGGATATGACGGTACATAGCAAGACGAACCATTGCAAGATCGTAGACTGCACCGTGCGCGACGGCGGACTCGTCAACAATTGGGACTTCAGCGTGGAGTTCGTTCAGGATCTGTACGAGTCGCTGAATGCGTCCGGCGTAGAGTATATGGAGGTCGGCTACAAGAATTCTCCGAAGCTGCTCAAGAGCGAAGGCACCGAAGGGCCTTGGAGATTCCTGGACGACGAGTTCCTTCGCAAAGTCATCCAGAAGAAAAACACGAAGCTTTCGGCGCTCGTCGACGTCGGCCGCGTGGACGAAGCGGACGTGTTGCTCCGCAGCGATTCGATGCTGGATCTGATCCGCGTCGCTTGCTACGCGCGCGATACGGCGAAAGCGATCGAGCTCGGCACGCTGTTCCATGAACGCGGCTACGAGACGACGATCAACATCATGGCGCTTTCCGGCGTTATGGACAACGAGCTGAACGAGTCGCTAGCGATGATCAACGACAGCCCGATCGACGTCGTCTACATCGTCGACTCTTTCGGCAGCCTGGATCCGGACGACATCCGTTTCCTCGTCGAGAAATTCCGCCGCTCCTTGAAGAACAAACGGCTCGGCGTTCACACGCACAATAACCTTCAGCTCGCGTTCGCGAATACGCTGACCGCGGCGCAGCTCGGCGTCGAGCTGCTCGACGCTTCCGTGTACGGCATGGGCCGCGCGGCCGGCAACACGCCGACCGAGCTGCTGCTCGCCAAGCTCACCCGTCCGGAGTATAGCCTCCGTCCGGTGCTCGGCATGATCGAGAAGCACATGATCAAGCTGCGCGAGAAGGAAGAGTGGGGCTACCTTATTCCGGACATGATCACGGGCACTCTGGACGAACACCCTCGTTCGGCGATGGGCTGGCGCGCGTCCGCGAAGCGCGATCTGTTTACGGAGTTCTACGACAAAATGACGACGCCGGAAGTGTTTCACGGCAACTAAGCGATAACCGAAAGACCGGACGATGCCGAGCGCATCTTCCGGTCTTTTGTGCGCTTGGCAGCGCAACGATTAAGGAGTGAAAGTCTCCAGCATACCGCGAGGTGGCGGAAGTGCATAGCTGACAGGCAGTGCGTAGTCC